>JAJRAL010000026.1 GCA_028679935.1 Methanomassiliicoccales archaeon
AGAACGGAGAGGAGCTATGGAACTCCACGCTTCCTGTGGAATGGGGGCTTTCTTATCCGTTCCGAGGGCCGGTGTGGTACGTGGCATCGACAGCTGTCGTGGACGACGCGTCTGGAGTCACTACCGTGACGGCCTTCGACACCCGAACATGGTCGATCGCCTGGACGACCACGGTCGACCATTGCTCGAACTCGAACGTCCACTATCCGATGGGTTACTGGACGACCTACGAGGGCATCGTCGATGGCAAGGGCGACATCTATTGTCCGTTTTATCGGCTTGATTCCAATGAGCCGAGGTTGCTGAGCGTCCTATCACCCGACGGCTCCGTCATCTCGAGGAGCACGGTCCGAGGCGAGATACTCGGAGCCTTTCGATCTGGCGGACTGCTTACGTACTATTGGCCAGATCATGACCTGTTAGCCCTGGATTCTCACGGCGGACAGCAATGGAAGTACGACGTCGGCAACGCCACCACCTACTACGGGATGATGCTCGGGAACAATGATGGAATCTATCTCTCGAACTTCACGCACATCTTCGCTCTTGCCCGTTCGCCAGGCACTGACATCGGGATGTTCGTCGCGTCCATATTGGTGATTGACATCTCCGTCGTGGCCGCGATGTTCTGGACGAGAAGGAATCGCCTCAAGACCTAGTTCGCTCGGTGGTGCGCGTCCGCAGCTGTCCGCCGGGTCGTCAGTGTTCGTGACGATGCTCTCGGTCCGGCCAATGCACGTGCGAATGGACGATGGGCGGATGGACGTGTTCGTGCACGTGCGGCTCGTCCTTCCCGTCCGGATGCTCGTGCTCGTGATGGAGGTCCCGCTCGTGCTCGTGGGTGTGGGTCATGGCCTCATGTCGATGCGTGTGGGCGTGCCTCTCGGTCGCCACGAGCAGGACCCCGCAGAACATGAGGACCGCCGCCAGGACGATCAGTCCCGTCATTGTGTCCCCGAGGAACAGCACCGAGACCACGGCCCCGACGAACGGGCCAAAGCTGAAGAACGCCGCCGTCCTGGAGGAACCAAGGCCGTCGAGCGCCTTTACGAACAGGACGAGGCTGACGCCGTAGCTCAACGCCCCTAGGAGCAGCGCGAATAGGATCGAGGCATCGGTCGGGATGGTCGAACCGAGCAGGACCGCGATCGCAAGTGACGTGCTTCCTGCGATCAACCCTTTTACTTCAGCGATCCTGACCGGGTCCTTGCTCGATATCTGGCGGGTGAGGTTGTTGTCGATCCCCCAACAGAACATGGCGAACACGATCAGCAAGGGGCCGAGGGGATCGATCGTCCCTTGGCTCGGGTTCCAGCTGAGGAAGACGCCGGCGATCGTCATCAGGGACATGGCGAGCCATAGTCTCGATCCGGCGAACTCCCTGAACACGATCACGGCGATAATGGCCGTCATCACGCCCTCGAGGTTGACGAGGAGCGAGGCCGCGAATCCAGAGGTGAGGGCGAGACCCATCATCAGGGCTATCGGGGCGAGGACGCCGCCGGTGAGGATGGCGCCGGCGAGCCACGGCACGTCGCGACTTGCCAAGCGGGCTTCCGGGTTCTCTCTGTGCAGCAGGGCCCTACCCGCGATCGTGAACAGGAATAGCCCGAGGAACGCTCCGATGTACAAGAGCCCGGCGAGCGCGACCGGCGGTATCTCGCCGACAAGCACCTTTGCTATCGGCGGGCTCACGCCGAAGAGCGCCGCGGACGCGGCGACGTAGAGCAGAGGTCTCTTGTTCATTGCGCCTTCGCCTCGGGAGATGCACTTGGTCGGATATGAGTGGTCGGCAACGGACCGACCGTGTGCAGAGGAGTGCAGGTGCCGGGATTCGAACCCGGGTGTTTAGCTTGGAAGGCTAAAATCCTAACCGCTAGATTACACCTGCGCGGGCGACCCTATCACAATCATTCATAAAAAGGCTTTTCCGGAGCTCGCTTCCGACTTGCCTAGCCAGACTCTCCTCGTTTGCTGATGTTGCATCGGAGGGAAACGGCTCAGCAAGCTTATTGACGCTTCGGCACAATCTAGCGGGCAGATGACCGTTCCCACGGAGTCCGACT
This sequence comes from Methanomassiliicoccales archaeon, assembly GCA_028679935.1. The sequence goes on from JAJRAL010000026.1 coordinate 2,067, forward strand.
TCCAGCGGTACAAACGCCGGGCGGTCAGTGCCCACGAGGCCGTGGACATGATCGGCCGTGGCAAGACGGTCTTCATCGGAACCGCCGCCGGCGAGCCGCAGACCCTTGTAAAGGAACTCATCGCCAGAGCGAGCGAGATGTCCGATAACGAGGTCATCCAGGCCCTGTCTCTCTTCCTTTCGCCGGCCAACCAGTCGAGCTCGAAGTCGGGGCTTCGGCTGAACGCCCTCTTCGTAGGTCCAGAGGTCAGGAGCGCAGTTCAGGCGGGGCGGGCGGACTACACTCCAGCGAACCTCTCCGAGATAGCGGACCTGCTCGAGAGCGACCTGCTGCACGTCGATTACGCCTTGATCCAGGTGGCGCCACCCGACGAGAACGGCAACTGTTCCCTCGGCGTCAGCGTGGATATCACCAAGAGCGCGGCCAAGGCGGCGGAGACAGTCATCGCCCAGGTCAATCCGCGCATGCCGGTCACCGGCGGCGACTCGATGCTCCACGTCTCGGAGATCGACGCGTTCGTGCATCAAGAGGAGCCACTACTGGAGTGGCTGCGGCCGATGGACGAAGCGGAGGAAGTGAGGCTGATAGGCCAGCACGTAGCCGCATTGGTCGATGACGGCTCGACGATCCAGGTGGGGTACGGCTCGGTCCCAGACGCGGTGCTGCCGGCCCTCATGGACAAGAAGGACCTCGGAGTACATACCGAGATGTTCTCCGACGGCCTGGTCGAGCTGATCGAGAAGGGCGTCGTCACCGGCAACAAGAAGACGCTGCACAAAGGGAAGATAGTCGCGTCGTTCGTCCTCGGGAGCCGCAAGCTCTACGACTACATCGATCACAACGACACCTTCGAGTTCTTCCCCTCCTCGTACACGAACTCGCCCTGCATCATCGGACAGAACAAGCGAATGGTCGCGATCAACTCCGCCCTCTCCGTCGATCTCACCGGCCAGGTGTGCGCCGACCAGCTGGAGCAGGAGTTCTACTCTGGCATCGGCGGGCTGGCAGATTTCATGCGCGGCGCCTCGATGTCCAGGGGCGGCAAGTCGATCATCGCCATGCCCTCGACGGCGCAGGGTGGCGGTGTCTCGCGCATCGTCCCCTTCCTGCCGCCCGGGAGCGCCGTGACCGTGAACCGGTGCGACGTGCACTACGTTGTCACCGAGCAAGGGATCGCGGAGCTCCGTGGCAAGACGATCGAACAGCGCGCGCTCGAGCTGATCGGTGTCGCCCATCCGAAGTTCAGGACGATGCTGCTCGAAGAAGCGAAGAGGCTCGGCTATGTGAGGAGGGAACGTTCCACCGCGCCGTACGCTGGCAGGCCCTATCCGGCCGAGGCTCAGCTGATCACGAAGATCAAGGGCACCGGCATCCGCATCCGGCCGCTCAAGCAGAGCGACGAGGAGATGCTGAAGGAGATGTTCTACTCGCTATCCGAGGACAGCGTCTACGAGCGCTTCCTATCCTACGAGAAGATGATGCCCGACGAAATACGCAACCTGCTCAATCTGAACTACGAGACGACCATGGCCTATGTCGCTCTGATACGGAAGGAGGGCAGGTGCGAGGCGATCGGGATTGCCGCGTACGACGAGGACGTCGCCACTGGACTCGCAGAGTTCTCTCTCGCGGTCAGGGACGACTTCCAGAACGTGGGCCTCGGCACGCAGATGTTCCGCCTGCTCGTCGACTACGCTCGTGACGTCGGAGTGAAGGGCTTCACCGCGGAGATACTCTCGACCAACATCCGCATGCTCGACATCTTCCACCGCTCCGGCCTGAAGGTGGAGACTTCGCTGGTCGACGACATCATCGACGTCAAGGCGTACTTCTGATCACTTCTTCGGGTCGCAGGTGACGACGACGCGGTTCTCCACTAGTCTTTCGACGACGGAGGGGTCTGCGAGCGTGGTCGTGTCTCCGATGTTGTCCATGTCTCCCGAGGCGATCTTCCTCAGGATGCGCCGCATGATCTTCCCGCTGCGGGTCTTCGGCAGGCCGGGCGCGAACTGGATCACCTCTGGCATCGCTATCGGCCCGACGGCGGTGCGGACGTGCTTGATCAGCTCCTTCTTGAGGTCCTCAGATTCCTCCACACCAGATTTCAGGGTGACGAAGGCGTAGATCGCCTCCCCCTTGATCTCGTGCGGCATCGGGACGACGGCCGCCTCAGCGACCTTCGGATGCGAAACGAGCGCACTCTCGACCTCGGCCGCCCCGATGCGGTGCCCCGAGACCTTAATCACATCGTCCACGCGACCCATGATCCAGACGTAACCGTCCTTGTCTTTCCTCGCTCCGTCGCCGGTGAAGTAGATCCCGGGCCAGCGGTTGAAGTACGTTTCCTTGAACCTCTCGTGCTGTCCGAACACCGTCCTCATGATCCCTGGCCAGGGCTTCTTGATGACTAGGTAGCCGCCCTCGTTCGGGCCGGCCTCGGTCCCGTTCTCCCTGTAGATTGCCGGCTCGATGCCGAAGAAAGGCAGCGTTGCTGACCCCGGCTTGGTGGTGATCGCTCCGGGCAGAGGCGTGATCAGGATGCCCCCCGTCTCGGTCTGCCACCAGGTGTCGACAATCGGGCACTTCTCGTTCCCGACGTTCTTGTTGTACCAGATCCAGGCCTCGGGGTTGATTGCCTCTCCGACCGTACCGAGCAGTCTGAGGGATGAGAGGTCGCGCGATTTCGGCCACTTCTCGCCCTCGCGCATCAGAGAGCGGATCGCCGTCGGGGCGGTGTAGAAAATGTTGACCTTGAACTTCTCCACCACCTGCCAGAACCGGTCGACCTGGGGATACGTCGGGACGCCCTCGAACATCAGCGTCGTCGCCCCGGCACAGAGCGGTCCGTAGACGATGTATGAGTGGCCGGTGATCCAGCCGATGTCTGCGGTGCACCAGAAGGTGTCCTCGTCGCGGTAGTCGAAGATGTACTTGAACGTCGTATTCGCGAAGAGCAGGTAGCCGCCGGTCGTGTGCAGCACGCCTTTCGGCTTGCCAGTCGATCCGGAGGTGTAGAGGATGAAGAGCGGGTCCTCGGCGTCCATGTGGGTGGCCGGGCAGACAGCTGACGCATCGGCCATCTCCTCATGCCACCAGAAGTCGCGGCCTGGGACCATCGTGACATCGAACCCACCGCGCTTGACCACGATGACCTTTTCCAACGTCGTTCCCTTGTCCAGGGCAATGTCGGCGCTCGCCTTCAGCATGATGTTCTTGCCGCTGCGGAACGAACCGTCGGCGGTAATGAGCAACCGGCAACCGGAGTCGTTGATCCTGTCTCTCAGGGAGTCGGCGCTGAAACCGCCGAAGACGATCGAATGAATGGCGCCGATTCGAGCGCACGCGAGCATTGAGATTGCAAGCTCCGGGATCATCGGCAGGTAGATCGAGACGCGGTCGCCCCTCTTCACGCCCTGCTTGATGAGGACGTTCGCGAACTTGCACACCTCGCGATGCAGCTCCTGATAGGTGAACGTCCTCACGTCCTCTTCCGGCTCTCCCTGCCAGATGATGGCGGCCTTGTTCTTCCTCGGTCCGTCCAGGTGGCGGTCGAGGCAGTTGTAGCTGACATTGAGCTTCCCGCCCTCGAACCACTTAATCACCGTGTTCTGCTGGTCCCAAGAGAAGGTCTTCCTCCAGGGGGAGAACCAGTGCAGCTCCTTCTTGGCCATCATGTCCCAGAAGGCCTCCGGGTCGGCGATGGATTCCTTGTAGATCCTTTCGTAATCCGCGAAGCTCTTCACGACCGCCTTCGCGCTGAATTCCGGGGAGGGTTTGAACCTTCTTTCCTCTTCCATCACCGACTCTATCGATTTGCCGTCAGTCATCTAGGGCCTCCTGCCTCGAACTGCCCCTTAATCGGCGCTGCTGGATTGTGTTTATGGCCGTGGGGGCCGAAGGAGGGTATGACCGATATTCATATAACCGTTACGGAAAGAACGCACGACGATTGACGAAATAGGAAGTATCTGAAGAATGACCTACGAAAATCGTACTAGAATGGTTTGGGAGGAGGGGGGATTGAGGTGGCGACCCCCCTCCTTTGAGAGTGATTCAGACCAGGACCGTCTCCGGCACAGCCCCCGTCATCGCGTAATGCCCGTGCGCCCGGTGCCTCACGAAATCCTTCTCGATGCTGCGGAGGTCGAGGTAGAACTCCTCGATTTCGTTTGCTCCCTCTCCGTGCTCCTCGACTTCGTGAGCGAGCGCCTTGATCTCGCCGACCGTATGAGTCTTCATCCAGGCTTCGATCTCAGGCTCGAATTCCAGTCCTTCGACGTTGACGTCGTCCAGCTTCATTTCTGCATCCCATCC
>JAJRAL010000058.1 GCA_028679935.1 Methanomassiliicoccales archaeon
ACGAGCTCGATGTACCGATCCGAGGTCTTCTTCCTCTCCTCGGGAGGCACTCTCTTGATCTCCAGTCCGAACTCAACGTTGCGCCGGACGTTCCTCCACGGCAGCAGGGCGAACTCCTGGAATACCATGCCGCGATCGGACCCCGGGCCGGTGATCGGCCTGCCTTCGAAGAGTATCTTGCCGCTCGACGCCGATTCCAGCCCGGCGATGATGCGGAGGAGCGTCGTCTTGCCGCAGCCCGAGGGGCCCAAAACGCAGACGAACTCGCCCTCCTCAATGTCGAGGCTGAAATCCTGGATAGCGACCAGGTCCTTGTCCTCGGTGGGGAACGTCTTGGTCAGGTTGTTTATCGAGAGTATCATTACTTGATCCCCATCCTTCTGTTGAGCTGCTTCTCGACGATGCGGCTCGCCCCCACCGTCGCGATACCGAGAATCGCGATGACCGCCATCCCGGCGTACATATAATCGAACTTGCCCAGGCTCTCGGTGTACTGGATGTAGTAGCCGACGCCTCCGCCCACCGCACCGATCATCTCGGCCGCCACGATGCACATCCAGCCGATGCCGAGCCCGATCGTGATGCCGGTCATGATGTACGGCACGGTGTAGGGCAGGATCACCTTGCCGAACATCTGCATCCGTCCCGCGCCCATTGTCTTCGCGGCGTCGAGGAGCGATTTGTCGACGGACCTCACTCCGAATATGACGTTGGAGAGGAGCGGGAAGAACACGCCTATCAGGATGACCATCACCGGCCCCCAGAACAGGCTGAAGATGAGCAGGAACACCGGCACCCAGGCAATCGGGGGTATGGGGCGGAAGATCTCGACGATGGGCATGAGGAACATGTCCACGGCGCGGAAGTAACCCATGACCAGGCCGATCGGCACCGCGAGGATGAGGGCGAGGACGAAGCCTATCCCGAAGCGCTCCAGGCTCGCCGCGATGTTGTCCCACATCGTAGTGCCGAGGCTGATATCGGGAGTGCGGAAGGAATCGACGAAGGCGGCGAACACCTTGTCCGGGGTCGGAACGTAGGCGAGATCGAGCCACAAGGCGATGGCCCACCAGGCGATGATGAAGGCGACGAGCGAAGCGGCCGTTATGACGAGCCTCTTGGTCATGGACCGTGCCTGGTCCCTGCGGATAAGGCCAAAGAAGTAACGGGGGTTGTCGCTCATCTCGCCACCCTTAACAGATGAATGAAGAAAAGGGTTTGTGGGGACCTACGTCCCCACCAGCTTCAGCTGGTATCCGTTCTGCTCGACGTACCACAGAAGGAGGAGGTGCTGTATCGAGCCGGGTCCGGGGGTCGCGACCGTCTTGCCGACTAGGCCGGCGAGGGTCGTGATGCCGCCAGTGGCGATAATCGCCGAGCCCTCAGAGTTCGCCAGCGCGACGATCTTGATGTCCGTCCCGACGTTGATCTTCTTCAGGATCGCCGGAGGGGAACCGAGATAGCCCATGTCGATGTTGCCGTTCGCGAAGCCGTCCATCACGCCGGGCCCGTTCGGATAGGGCGCCGGGGAAGTGATGTGGACCCCGTACACGTCGAACAGCGTCTTGCCGCCCCAGAGCGTCGTGTTCATGGCGACGACGCGGGCGAACTGATGCAGGTCGCCGTTAAGGTATCCGAGCCTGACGGTCCCGAGGTTGACGGCGCTCGGCGTGACCGACATCGCTGCCTCCAGGTAGCTGGTGTCCACGGTGGCGTTGACGAATGCCGACGCCGTCGGGTAACCACCGAAGCTGCTCGGGTCACTGAACTGCCCCAGCTCCTTGAACATCTCGGTGAAGTTCACGAGGAAGTTGTCAACCGACGTGGTGAGGTTGTATCCGTACTCCGTGTGGGCCGCCGCGGAAGCGACCACGGTCGTGTTGCGAGCGCTGAACGAAGCGCCCGTGTTGAGCAGCATGGTGTAGTTCGCTCCGGTACCCTCGCTTATCGTTTTGGTGATCCAGTTGGTGGCGTCGATGTGGGCCCTGATAACGCGGGCCACGAGGTCCCGGTCAAGAGTATTGTTGGGAAATCCGGTCGAATATCTCACTGCCACAACACAGCAGGGATGGTGGGGCCAGATGTCTGCCGACCAGGCCACGACCGAAGCCGTTCCGTCGTCCAGGGAATCGGAGCAGTAAGGCTCCCATCCGACCGCTCCTTGAACGTTTCCGTCCTGCAGGTTCGCCTTCTGTTGCACAGGCGCTATCTGTGTCCAATAAATGACATTGGTCGGCGACGGCGCCTTCGGCCAGAATACAACGATTACTCCGGCGACGACGACGATCGCGACGACCAGTATCGCTGCGATTGCTATCTTCTTGTCCAAAGGGATCAACCCCTTGTCCCCTCCTAGGGTCGGACAGTATAAATGGCTTCTCTATTCCTGTCCTATCAGTGGCCGAGTTGTACAAGAAGCGATGGGTACTGACCTTAACGGGGAAAAGACCCGCGTCGGAACACCGCTGGACTTCTCAATCGTGAACCCTCCACGCGGGAACGCTCGACAAGCTTCCGACGATGGAAAGCAATAACTACGGTTGAAATTAGTAACCAGATGCGATAAAATGTTCGAACTCCAGGTTGTCAGCAATACGCCGCTCACCCCGCTGGACGACGCCGACGACGTCGCGCTCCAGTTCCTCGTGATGATCGGCTACCTTCCGAAGGGATATGACCCGAAGACCAAGGCCGCGAGCGTTCGGGAGAGCGTGCCGTACAAGATGTTCCTCGAGTGCTTCCTCGGCACCATGAAGCGCGCTTGGACCGTCGAGGAGCTCGCCGCGAAGCTCACGACGACGAAGCCGACGATCTACCGGCACCTGAACAAGCTCAAGGGGATCGACCTGCTGGAGGAGGTCGATGTGGAAAAGGGGAAGGAGAGGAAGAAGGGCTATCGCGTCCGGTACGGGGACCTGTCAAAGGCCTGGAACTTTACCGAGGCG
>JAJRAL010000084.1 GCA_028679935.1 Methanomassiliicoccales archaeon
CCACCAGTATGTAGACGACCGAGAGCAGCGCCATCATCGCCAGGCATCCCCAGTAGCCGACCGACAGGCTGGTCGACGACGGCCCCATCGCCGCGTCCCTGATCGCGTCTATGCCCCACGTGGGACCGAGCGATAGGCTGAGCGGCGCGGTCCAGAACGGAAGGAGTGCTATCGGGAACATCGTGCCCGTGCCAACGTAGATCGGGAACTCCAGGCCGTTCGTCAGAACGCTCGCGCTCCTTGTCAGGACGAAGGCCGAGCTGAAGACCAGGCCGAGAGCTGCCAGGGACAGAAGCGTAAGCACGAACGCCAGGAGGAAGAGGCCGGTATCGTACAGCTCGACCTGCTGCTGGTACACGACGCCGGCGAAGACCAGCACGAGGAGCCCGTTCAGCACCCCTATTATCGCGTTCCAGATGGTCCTCCCGGTGATGATCCAGATCAGGGACGAAGGAGCAGCGAAGATGCTCTCCATCGTCCCCCACCACCTCTCCGACTGGATCGAAAAGCCGGAGGCGTAGAGGGTGTTGCCCCACATGCCCATCATGCCCCCTCCGAGCACGGCGTAGAGCACTATCGGACCGCTCACGTTGCGGAAGAGGATCAGCGCCACGAGCGTCAGCACGAACGGCGCGATGATGTTCGGGATCAGCCACTGTGGGTCCGCGAAGAACATCAGCGCTTGGTGCTTGAAGGAGGAGTAGGCGGCGCGGAACCTAGGCATGCCCTTCCACCAGCCATAGGTAGGCGTCCTCGAGGGTCGGCTCCTGGACCCGGACGCCGATGATGTTCCTTCCCTGCAGGGCGTGCGTGACCTTCGCCAGCATCTCGCCCGGGTCGGACACTTGGACGCGCAGCGTCTGCTTCTCTTCGCTCATGACCGCGGAGACCGCCTTCACACCCGGCAGGGAGCGCACCGCCGAGAGCTCGACGTCCGTGATCCCATAGGCCTCGACCTCGATCAACGAGCTGTCCCTGACCAGCTCCTTGAGGCCGCCCGGCGTGTCGAGCGCGACGATCCTCCCTTTGGCGATGACGCCGATGCGGTCGCAGAGCTCGTCCGCCTCGAACATGTAGTGGGTGGTGAGCAGGATCGTCTTGCCCTTCTCCTTCAGGTCCAGGATCATCTTCCTGGTGTCGCGCGCCGCCTGAGGGTCGAGGCCGATCGTCGGCTCGTCCATGAATATGATCGGGGGATCGTGCACGATCCCTTTGGCAAGGTGCAACCGCTGCTTCATGCCCCGAGAGTAGTCCTCCACCCTCTCGTCAGCGCGGTCCTCCAGACCTACCATCTCCAGGACCTCCTTGATCCTCTTGTCCCGGATCTGCATCGGCACGCCGTAGAGGTCGGCGAAGTACCTCAGGTTCTGGCGCCCGGTGATGCGGTAGTAGAGGCCGCGCTCGCCGCCGAGGACGAGGCCGATGCGCTTCCTGACCTCCATCGACTGCTTGGCGACGTCGAAGCCCAGGATCTTGACATCGCCCGAGGTGGGCAGGAGCAGCGTCGTCAGAACCTTAATCGTCGTCGTCTTGCCAGCGCCATTCGGTCCGACGAGGCCGAAAAGCTCGCCCTGGTCGACGGAGAAGGAGATACCGTCCACTGCCACGGTCTCCTTCCTCTTCCTCCTGGCAAAGATGCTGCCGGAGCTGCGATAGGTCCGAACGAGGTCCCTGACCTCGATGACCTGCGTCACGCTGTCCTTTCCTCCACCCAGGGCGAAAGAATGTCGCGATATGAAGCTTTCCGAGGGTGGGGCGAAAGCGACTAGGACTGAACGAACTTCACGTAGTCCATCTTCTCGTCGCGCTGGAACCGGGTGAGCATCTCCTTGACGACCTCCGAGGCACCGCGGACGATGAAGACCTCGAGGCATTTCTGGTCCTTGAGGTGCGAGTGAATCTGGGTGCTCACGACCGCCTGGAATTCGTGCTTCAGCTCGTCGAGCGACGGTTCGTTGTGGCTCGCGTGGATGACGACCAGGACCCCTTCGACCTCGCCCTTCATGCTCTCCCGGTCACGGACCTCGGCCTCGGCGGATCGGAGGCAGACGCGGACCGCTTCGCTGCGCCCAGACAGCCCGTTCACCTTCTGGATCCGGTCGAGCACCTTGAGGCTGTCCTCGTCGAGCGAGACTGAAACGACTGGCATCGCTGCAAGAATACCCTCGCTCGTATTTTCATCTTTGGCGAGGCCGATCAGCGACTCTCAGAGGGTATAACTAAGCCAATGCCAATCGGACCGGGCAATGATAGTGGCCCGCATCCGAGGGAGACTGGGCAATCAGCTTTTCCAGTATGCGATGGCCAGGACGCTCGCCCTCGAGCGCGGGACGGAGTTGCGCCTCGACCTGACCCACTTCCTGTTCGAGGACTACGAGTGCCGTCTGCCGGTGTTCAAGACGCAGTTCAGGATCGCTGGCCTGTCGGAGATAGGCCCTGGAGTGCTAGGAAGTCACCTCGCCCGGGCGGTCGGCCGCGGCGGAGCAAACGGGCTCATGTCGAAGCTCGACCTCGGGCTCGTCCAGACGTTCGAGGACGACAGGTCGTACGTCAGGGAGCGGCCGAAGTTCGTCGGCTACGACGAGACATCGGCGAAGAAGATCGCGGAATCGACCGGCGACCTTTACCTCGACGGCTTCTGGCAGAGCGAGAAGTGGTTCCAGAGTCAGCGGGATACGATTCTCAAGGAGCTTGAGCTCAGGACCGAGCCGCCGACCGTGATGAGAGAATGGATGGAACGGATGTCCGGGAAGGGCTCGGTCGCACTGCACGTCAGACGCGGGGACTACGCGCAATCGGGGATATCAAATATCTATGGGGTCTGCGACGCCGCCTACTACAAGAGAGCGGAAGAGGCGATACTGACGAGAATCGATAAGCCTCGCATCTTCGTCTTCTCGGACGATCTGGCCTGGGCGAAGGGCAATCTGAAGCTCAAGAGCGGATTCGCTCTCGTCGAGTCCGGACCGCTAGAGGAGTACCACGAGCTCGTGCTCATGTCGTGCTGCGAGAACAACATCATCTCGAACTCGACGTTCTCGTGGTGGGGTGCATGTCTGAACCGGAACCCGGGCAAGTTCGTGGTCGCCCCGGCCAGGTGGCTCAAGGAAGGCAGCGGCATGGAAGAGAAGGACGCCGTGCCAGAAGCGTGGACGAGAGTCTGACGACGCTCCGAGTCGACACTGCGACGACTTCATGATGTGCATTCTCAGTCGGGCGGCAGGCCAGTCAGCGTCGCGATTTCTTCTCTATGCATACGCCGTCCTTGAAGACGTAGTTCCTTATCGCCAGGCTGATCAGCAATGTCGCGAGTGAGAGGACGATTCCGACAGCGAATATGACATCATAAGCGGTCGCCGTGGGATATGCTGCGGGCGGCGGCGGAACGAGAACGATGATGAAGTAGGTCGACATGATCGTCGTCGCGACGACTGGCCCGATCGCCCCGCCCAGGTTCCTGAGCATGCTGTTGACCCCCAGTCCGACGGTCATGCTCTCGCAGGGCAATGCGGTCGAGATCATGTTGACCATCGGGATCATGACCATGACTATGCCCACGAACTCGACCGTCGCGTCGATCGTGACCTCGACGACCGACGCGCGCCTGAGCATGAACATTAGGAAGCCGACCATCATGACGGCGGATCCGATGATGATCACTGGCTTCGGCCCCTTCTTCGGCAGTATCTTGCCCACGAGCGGCCCCGCGACCATCA
>JAJRAL010000029.1 GCA_028679935.1 Methanomassiliicoccales archaeon
CCTCTGGACGTCGAAGGGCGTAGCGCTCGAGATGCTCGACCGGCACGAGGAGGCGCTCAAGAGCTACGACATGGCGCTCTCCCTCGATCCGCAGAACTCGTTCGTGCACCTCAGGCGCGGGAAGGTGCTCGCACTTCTGGAGCGGCACGACGAAGCGGTCGGAGCATACGACAAGGCGCTCGACCTCGGCCTGAAGGACATCGAGGTGTACGAGGCGAAGAAGGACTCGCTCAAGCCGCTCGAGCGCCACGACGAGGTGATGAAGGTCGCGGAGAAGATCATCAAGCTCGACCCGAAGAACCTCCGGGCCTGGGTGGACCGCGGCATCTCGGCGCAGAAGACGAACGACCTCGATGAGGCGGAAAGATGCTTCGACCGGGCTCTCGAGATCGAACCGGAGAACTTGAACATACTCGAGCTGAAGAAGACGCTCGAGCAGCAGAAGGGCGACATGGAGAAGGTCGTCGACGTGACCGCGGCGATCGTCAGGCTGCAGCCGGGGAATCGGAACGCTCACGTCGATATGGCGGTCGCGCTGGACAAGCTCGGCAGGACGGAGGGGGCGCTGGCGGAGTACGAGGCGGCGATCGCTATCGACGAGGGAGATCGCGTCCTCTGGAACAAGAAGGGACTGGCGCTCATCAACCTAGGCAGATACGGCCAAGCGGTGGAAGCGTTCGAGGAGGCGCACCGTCTCGATCCCGACGACCCGCGCATTCTCGACAACAAGGGGCGCGCGCTGCTCCTGATGCACTCGTATCAGGAAGCTCTGGAGGCGTTCGAGAAGTGCACGCTCATGGCGCCGGACACGGCGCAGTTCCACGCGGACCAGGGACGGGCGCTCGCCTCGCTGGAAAGGATGGACGAGGCGGTCGCCGCGTTCGACAAGGCGCTGGAGCTGGACAAGCGCGAAGGCCAGACGTGGAAGTACAAGGGCACGGCGCTGCTCAAGCTCGGCCGCAACGAGGAGGCGGTGAGCTGCTTCAACAAGGCGATCGACTACCTCGGCGACGACGCGGCGGTGTACAAGTCGAAGGGCCGCGCGCTCGAGGAGCAGAAGCTGACGCTCGAAGTGGCGAGGATGATCCGCGAGATCGTCCTGCAACAGAACGCGTTCCACCCCGTGGACACCTACTGCCCGATGAACCGGCAGTACCAGGTGATGAAGACGATCAAGCGATTTGCCGATCTATCCAGGAGGGCGGTGGACAACGAGGTCCTGGTCGACTCCATCGCGGACATGCCGCTGCGCACGAGGTTCGGCAAGTCGAAGTTCGAGGAGTCGGTCGACCAAGAGCTGGAGCAGATTAACAGTGAGATGGAGAAGGCCTTCGAGGCACTGGGGGCGAAGTAGATGGCAGTCAGCAAGGAGTACAGGACGATCTCACAGATAGCCGGACCGCTCGTCTTCGTCGAGAAGACCGAGCCGGTGGGGTACAACGAGATAGCGATCGTGTCCCTGCCGAACGGCGAGGAGCGCCGCGGACAGGTCCTCGACTCGTCAAATGACGTCGTCGTCATCCAGATGTTCGAGGGCACGGCGGGCATAGGGAGGGCCGCCGGGGCGAAGTTCACCGGCGAGACTCTGAAGATGCCGGTCTCGACCGACATGCTCGGCCGCATTCTATCGGGGTCAGGCGATCCGCTCGACGGTGGTCCGAGGATCACGCCCGAAGACCGCCTCGACATCACCGGCGCGGCGATCAATCCGTGGGCCCGAGACAACCCGAGGGAATTCATCCAGACGGGCATCTCGACCATCGATGGAATGAACACCCTTGTCAGGGGGCAGAAGCTGCCGATCTTCTCCGGTTCCGGTCTCCCGCACAACGACATCGCGCTCCAGATCGCGAGGCAGGCCAAGGTGCTCGGCAAGGAGGAGGAGTTCGCGGTGGTGTTCGGTGCGATGGGCATCACGAACGAGGAGGCGCAGTACTTCATGAAGGACTTCGAGAGGACCGGGGCGCTGAAGCGCGCGGTCGTCTTCATGAACCTGGCCGATGACCCGGCGATCGAGCGCATCATCACCCCGAGACTCGCGCTGACGACTGCCGAGTACCTCGCCTACACGCTCGACATGAACGTGCTCGTCATCCTGACGGACATCACGAACTACTGCGAGGCGTTGCGTCAGATCGGCGCGGCGAGAGAGGAAGTGCCGGGACGCCGTGGTTATCCTGGATACATGTACACCGACCTCGCCACGCTGTACGAACGCGCCGGCAGGATCAAGGGAAAGAAGGGAAGCATCACACAGATCCCGATCCTCTCAATGCCGGGCGATGACATCACCCACCCGATCGCCGACCTCACCGGATACATCACGGAAGGTCAGATCGTGGCGAGGCGCGACCTGCATCGCGCGGGCATCTACCCGCCGATCGATGTCGGCTCGTCGCTGTCGAGGCTGATGGACGCCGGTATCGGCAAAGGCAGGACGAGGGAGGACCACAAGTCGGTGTCCGACCAATGCTACGCGGCCTACGCCGAGGGCAGGGACCTCCGCGGCCTCGTGGCAATCGTCGGCAAGGACGCATTGTCCGAACGCGACAAGAAGTTCCTCGACTTCGCCGACCTGTTCGAGAAACGCCTGGTGCGGCAGGGCAGGGAAGAGGACAGGGACATCGAGACGACGCTCGACCTGATGTGGGACCTGCTCGCCACCGTCCCGGAGAACCAGCTGACCCGTATCGACCGCAAATGGATCGAGAAGTACCACCCCGCGCACAAGGCGAAGGCGGCGTAAGATGCCGAAGCTAGACGTCAAGCCGACAAGGTCCGAGCTCCTCGAGGTCAAGAGGA
>JAJRAL010000042.1 GCA_028679935.1 Methanomassiliicoccales archaeon
CAGTGCCTGGCGGATGATGCGCATCGACTCGTACATCTCGTCGATGCGGACGCGGTAGCGGGCGAAGGAGTCGCAGCCCGGCTGAACGCAGACGTCGAAGTCCAGCTGGTCGTAGACCTCATACGGGTCGTCGCGGCGGACGTCATAGTCGACGCCGCTGCCGCGCAGGTTTGGGCCAGTTACCCCGAGGTTCTTCGCCTGCTCCGCCGACAACATGCCGACGTCCTCCATCCTCATCCTGAAGATGGTGCTCTCGTCGCAGAGCGCCTCGATGTCCTTGAGCCTCTTCTCGAAGTGGTTCATGGTGCGCGTGAAGTCGCGCTCGAAGTTCGCCGGGGCGTCGTTCCGCACGCCGCCAATGCGCGGGTAGTTGTAGGTCATCCTCGCCCCGCAGAGGTTCTGCATCAGGTCGAGGAAGAGCTCCCTCTCTCTAACAGAATATAGGAATATGGTGTACGAGCCGAGGTCGGTGCCGAGTGCGGCGAGCCACATCAGGTGAGAACCGATCCTCTGCGCCTCGAGGACGATGGTGCGGATGTACTTCGCCCTCTCCGGCACCTGGACGTCCATCAGCTTCTCGGCCGTCAGGACGTACAGGTGGCTCCAGCTCATCGAGGCTCCGTAGCAGAGCCTGTCCGCCATCGGGATGATCTGCGGGTACATGCGGTGCTCCGTCAGTTTCTCCCAGCCGCGGTGAAGGTATCCGACTACCGGCTCCGCCTCGGTGATCGTCTCGCCGTCGATCTTGACTCGGAGGTTCCAGAGCCCGTGCGTCATCGGGTGCTGTGGACCCATGTTGAGCCACATTTCGGTCATCTCAGACCCTCCTCCCGGTGACGAAGTCCTTCCTGAACGGGAAGACGTCGGTGCCTTCGGGGTTCAGGATGCGCTCCAGGCGCGGATGTCCTTTGAAGATGATGCCGAACATGTCGTACGTCTCGCGCTCGTGCCAGTTAGCGCCGCCCCACAGGTTCGAGATCGAGTCGACCTCGGGCTTGTCGCGCGGCAGGTCCACCACCATCTCGAGGGTGACCCGGTTCGCATAAGAGGTGATATGATAGACCGTCTGCATCTTGTTCTCCGCCAGCCAGTCGACGCCGCCGACGCAGGAGACGTGCTCGAAGTCGAGGTCGCTCTTGATGAACTCGCAGACCTTGAGGAGGACGTCCTTGTCGACGGTAGAGTTGATAGTGTGCGGTCCGGTCGAGGTGATTGTGACCCCGCTCGGGAACTTCTCGGTGATCTTCTTGGCGAGTTCCTCGGATGTCAATCCGCCTCGCGCCAGTCCGTTCCTCTGCTCCGCCAAGCCGCCTCAGTCCTCCAGGAAGGTGCCCTTCATTTCCTTGTGGATCTTCTTGTGCAGCTTCATGAAGCCATCAATCATGGCCTCGGGCCTGGGCGGACAGCCAGGGATGTAGACATCGACCGGGATGAACGTATCGACGCCCTGCACGGTGTTGTGTGAATCGTACCAGGGGCCGCCGGAGATGGCGCACTCGCCCATCGCCACGACCCACTTCGGCTCGGCCATCTGCTCGTAGAGCCTCCTCAGGTCCGGCCGCAGCTTCGCGGTGACCCAGCCGTTGACGAGAAGGACGTCGGTCTGCCTCGGCGACGACCTGAAGATCATGCCCAGGCGCTCGGCGTCGAACCTCGAACCCGAAGCGGCGGCCATCTCCAAGGCGCAACAGGCGATGCCGAAGTGCAGTGGATAATTGGCGTTCCTAAGTGCCCAGCTCCAGATCGGAGCGGATATCTTGTCGACCGCCTTCTTCGCCCCGGATGCCTTCATCAGCTGCTCCATGACGGCGGTCGACCACTGCATGAACTCCTTTGCGCTCATCGCGACGGCGTTGGGGGCCAGCCTCAGATCCACAGGACCGCCTCCTTCTTCAGCGCGTACGTGACGCCGACGAGCAGCAGGGCCAGGAATATGATCATGTACAAGCGGGCGCTCTCGGAGAGATCGGAGAAGACGAGGGCCCAGATCATAAGGAAGACCGTGACGATATCGAAGATGACGAAGACGATGGCATACAGGTAGAACTGCACATGGAATTGGATCTGGCCATGACCGATCGGCTGCTCTCCGCATTCATAGGTCTGCTTCTTGAGGGGCAGGAACTTGGTCGGGCGGAAGAATCTAGACGCCCAGAACGCGAGCGCCGGAAACAGCACCGCTATCAGGCCAAAGACGGCTATTGGATAGTAGGCGTCTAGGAGCATTATAGCGGCAATATAGTACGGTTATTTAAAGGTTCGATTGGGCTGCTGGATAGGTTTGGAAAGGGCGCTTCGAGGCAGGGGTACTTAACGGAGTTAGTGGTGGCGTGCCGTAGCCGCGGAGCGGTTGAGAGTCGCCCCGGTAATCAAACGTCCCGGACCGCCTATAACGCACTCAAGTATGTCCGGGCCCAATGCTCGCATTCCTCGTGCTCTAGCGATTCCAACGAATTGAAATACTATCCAGTGAATAGCAGGCCTCACGGGCCGGCATTCCGGTTGGTGGTTTCTGTGAAGATCGGTTTCATTGGCGCTGGCAACATGGCCGAGGCACTCATGAAGGGCATCATCTCGGCCGGGATAGCCTCGAAGGATGAGGTCATTGCGGGCGAGGTCATCAAGGACAGGCGCGAGTACATCGGCAAGACGCTCAACGTAAAGGTGACGGCGGACAACGTCGAGGTCGTGCGCAACTCCAACGTCATCGTCCTGGCGGTCAAGCCGCAGCACATGGCGATGGTGCTCGAAGAGCTCAAGCCCTACTTGACATCGGACCACCTCGTCATCTCGATCGCGGCTGGCATCAGGCTCAACTACATCGAATCGAGGTTGAACTTCGGCGTCAGGGTGGTCAGGGTCATGCCCAACCAGCCCTGTCTCGTCGGAGCATCCGCGTCGGCCTTTGCTCTGGGCAAGAGCGCCAAGCCCGAGGACAAGGACGTTGTGACGAAGATCCTGCAGTCGGTCGGAGTGGCGTTCCCCCTTGAGGAGAAACTGCTGGACGCCGTGACTGGACTGAGCGGAAGC
>JAJRAL010000155.1 GCA_028679935.1 Methanomassiliicoccales archaeon
AGCGCATGCAGGGTGTAGTCGACGCACGGCCTGCCGAGAACTGGAAGGAGTGGCTTCGGGCGGTTGTTCGTGAGGGGGCGCAGCCTCGTACCCTCTCCGCCGACGAGAACGATTGCCTGCCTTGCACCTGGCGTCATTCTAGACATCCGACGAATCCTGGCCACGATATATAAAGGGTCGCAGGCAGGGCTCAATCGATGAGCCTGGCCACGTTGTCGTTGCGTTTCGCACCGATAGCATCGGCGACGGGGTTGCACTTCGCCCTCATCAGATACAAGGTCGGAGCAAGCTTCCTGTCTCCGAGCGCCTCGAAGTTCGCCATCCCTTTGGCGACTATCAGGTCAGATGAATCGAGTTCGCGTCTCAGCCTCGCGCTCGCCTTCGCCGGGTCCATTCCGACCGCGAACTGATCGGTGCTGAGCAGCTCGTCGAACTCCTTGTCCAGGCCGACCCTCAAGGCATCCTCCATCGTCACGTCGGTCAGGATCGGTTCGCCCTTGACGACTCCGATCACCTTAGGGCCCATGGCCCTGATCTCGCGAACCAGCAGCCGGTCGAGCACCGACTCACCGCAGTTGTCCAGCAAGTAGAGGACCTTCTTCGCCTTGACGATCCTCTTCCTCGCTCTCTCGAGATCGTCGACCGCGAATCCCTCCGCGACGATGATCTGAAACTGCCTGGCAAGCTGGTCCGGCGTTTCTACGCTCGCGTCTATCCCGAAGTCGACGACGTTCCCGGCGACGGCGCACAGCGCGGCGGCCTCGAGCTTGTTCTCGGACTGGTTGACGAATGACTCCGCCTTGGGGAAGACGCCTTGCGCGACCTCGTCGCTCTGGACCTTCAGCCGCTCGTAGGGATCCCTTGAGCCGGCAATTCCATAGACGATGCGGTGCACCTCGGTCGCCAGGGCGGCGGAGTTCATCCCCTCCGGGTACTTCTCGTCCAAGATCTCGAGCGAGGCCTCCATCGCCTTCTCCGCCTTGTCCGGGGCGACGAGCCTGACCTCATAGAGGACCCGATTCAGTAGGCAGGGGACGCATTCGGCCGAGAACCGCATGGCCCGTCGTATTGCGCGACCCGAACTTAACGCTGCCGAGTTCTCGATTTGGAGCGAGCGAGGGGAAGGAATCGCTCCAGATTGTCCAGCAAAGCTTTATGCACCCGCCTGGCGCTTTTCCGCCGAGCGGAATGGCTGAATCCATCACTCTGAGGGTCGCGCGGGCGCAGCATCAGTCAGAGGTCGGCTTCGGGAGGGCGAGGATCGACACGAAGACGCGCAAGGACCTCGCGGTGGAGGTCGGCGACGTGATCGAGATCGTCGGCAAGCGCTCGACCGCGGCGAAGGTGTTCCGCGCGGCGCAGGAGGACGAGAGCAAGGGCATCATCCGCATCGACGGCATGATCCGCTCGAACGCTGGCGTCAGCATCGGCGAGAAGGTGTCGGTCGTCAAGGCCGAGCCGCAGCCGGCCCTCAAGATCAGCGTCGCGCCGAAGATCCCGCAGGGCAAGCATTTGCGATTCGGGGCCGGAGTCGAGGAGCTGTTCAAGAAGGGGCTCACGAACCGCCCTCTGGTCAAGGGGGACGAGTTCTTCATCCCCAACATCGCGCTCATGGGCGGCTTTCTGCCCTTCGTGGTCACGGCGACGCAGCCCAACGGAGTCGTCCTCGTCGGCGACCTGACCGAGCTCAACGTCAAGACCGAGGCGATGGACGCGAAGGAGATGATCACGCCGTCGGTGACATACGATGACGTGGGCGGCCTAGAGGAGGAGCTGCAGAGAGTCCGCGAGATGATCGAGCTGCCGCTCAAGCACCCCGAGCTGTTCGACCGATTGGGCATAGACCCGCCGAAGGGCGTGCTGCTGTACGGTCCGCCCGGGACCGGCAAGACGCTCATCGCGAAGGCGGTGGCGAACGAGGCGGGCGCGCAGTTCTTCTCCATCCAGGGCCCGGAGATCATCTCAAAGTACTATGGCCAGAGCGAAGAGAAGCTGAGGGAGAAGTTCGAGGAGGCGGAGAAGAACGCGCCCTCGATCATATTCATCGACGAGATCGACTCGATCGCGCCGAAGCGCGAGGACGTCCACGGCGAGGTCGAGCGAAGAGTCGTCGCGCAGCTCCTGACGCTGATGGATGGACTCAGCGGAAGAGGGCAGGTCATCGTCATCGGCGCGACAAACCGCGAGGACGCGATGGACCCGGCGCTGAGGAGGCCCGGGCGCTTCGACCGAGAGATCGAGATCGGAGTGCCGACGCGTGAAGGGAGGAAGGAGATACTCGAGATCCACACCAGGGGCATGCCTCTGGCCGAGGACGTCTCGCTCGACGCGATGGCGGCGACGACGCACGGCTTCGTCGGGGCGGACCTGATGGCGCTGGCGAGGGAGGCTGCGATGAAGTGCCTGTCTCGCTACATGCCCGAGCTCGACCTGGGCAAGCCGATACCGTCGGAGATACTGGAGCGCGTCAGGGTGACCGCGGACGATTTCTCTGCGGCGCTCAGAGAGCTGGAGCCAAGCGCGATGCGCGAGGTCCTGGTCGAGATTCCACACGTAACATGGGACGACATCGGCGGCCTCGAGGCGGTGCGGCTTCAGTTGCACGAGATGATCGAGATGCCGATCGAGAACGCGGCGGCGTTCAAGCGCATGGGGATCAAGCCGGCGAGGGGCGTGCTGCTCTATGGACCGCCTGGGACCGGCAAGACGCTCGTCGCGAAAGCGGTGGCGAACGAGTCGCGGGCGAACTTCATATCCATCAAGGGACCCGAGATAATGAGCAAGTGGGTCGGGGAATCGGAGAAGGCGGTGCGCCAGGCTTTCAAGAAGGCGAAGCAGGTCGCGCCCGCGATCGTGTTCCTCGACGAGATAGACGGGATCGCCCCGAGGCGCGGAAGCGGTGGAGATACGAATGTCACGGAGCGCGTCGTCAATCAGCTCCTGACCTCGATGGACGGCCTGGAGACGTTGGAGAAAGTCACGGTGATCGCGGCGACGAACCGCCCGGACATGGTCGACCCGGCGCTGCTCAGGCCAGGCAGGTTCGATCGATTGGTGCTTATTCCGGTACCGGATGAGGCGGCGAGGCTCAACATCTTGAGCGTTCACACGAAGGGCATGCCGCTTCGCAACGTGGACATCAACGTGCTCGCCGCGAAGACCGAGGGCTATGTCGGGGCGGACATCATGAACCTCTGCCGCGAGGCGGCGATGATCGCCCTGCGAGAGAACAAGGACGCCGACATCGTCGAGATGAGGCACTTCGAGGCGGCGCTGAAGACGGTCACCCCGTCCGTCGACAAGGACATCATGAAGCAATATGAGAAGATGTGGAAGGTCCTGGAGAAGGGACGGATCGGCGAGGA
>JAJRAL010000070.1 GCA_028679935.1 Methanomassiliicoccales archaeon
CTAGCACCGGGTCAAGGCGTGGGTTCGCCAAAATGGCGGCCTCCCTGGCCATACGCTTGACGCGCTGCGTTTCTAGTCGATCCAGTAGTGCGTCCATGGGGCCTCCCAATGGCTCGAGCCCCGGGCCCGCGGTTGACCTCGAGAGCCGGGGCGAGCTCGTAAGACGGCCGCTAGCTACGAGACTTGAACTCCACCCTTTGGTAAGGGTCGCCGACTGTGTGGCATGCGGCGTAGACTTCCGGGCTTAGCTCCCGAGCCACCTTGCCATGGTCAAGCCGGCGAGCCCCGGCGACCGTGGTCACTGCTACGATGCCCTCTAGGCCCTCGATAACCCTGATGCCACGCTCGGCCAGCGCGAGGGCCGCCGGGCGTGCCTTGCCTTCCAGGGACGCGAGCTCGAGCTTGAGCTCAGTAATCCGAGCGTACTGTCGAACGATCTTGGCCTGCTCTAGTGAGACGATCTGGTGAGTCGGTGCTGAGACGACGAGTTGACTTGCTTTCCGTGCCATGGGTGAGTCCTCCGGTGGGTGGGTGAGCGGTCGGCTTCCGGGGCCCGCATCGGGGCCCCAGGGTGTCGAACGTTGACCGCTACTCGTCGGCCACTATGTCGAGCAGGCTGCCAGCCTTACGCTCGAGGTCGGTCCGTTCATCCGTGTTTTTGAGCTCTTTGGCTGAGTCGGTCATCCCCTGAACCACGCCCCATAGTGAAGCGGGGTTATAGTTCCTGGGTTCCGACTCAGCCGCATCCCACGCTTGCCTGGCCTGGGGCGTGGTGAAGCCGCGTGCTTTCATCCACTCCTGAACGCTCTTACGGTCACGCCCGACCTCTTTGGCCTTGGCAGCGCGAATCGTGCTCTCGACAATGCGGGCCGAGCTTTCGGCGTAGGCTTTGAGCTCTGGCACGGCTCGAGCGATGAAACGGTGGGGGCCGCCGCTGGTGTGGCGGATCTTGAGCTCACGAAACTGCTTGGCGCCCCAGATGATGCGGTTGTCGCACACTCGGTCGTAGAGAAAGGTCGCAATCCCGAAGGTGGCCGAGCCGACCTCTGAATTCCAGAGGTAGACACCGCGCTTGATTGATCCGCCGTCCGAATCGATGCCGGCCGACTCGTTGACCAGAAAGATAAAGACGTCCCGGTCGCTCGCGTAGAGCGTGGTGGCGCGGAGCGGGTCCGAGCCAGAGTAGCTCGCTGCGGGAACCTTCCAGACGTCCAGATCAACGTGCCGACGAACGGCGTCCACGACCTCGGCGTCCCAAATCCGGCCGTAGGTCGGCGAGGTCACGGCAGCAATGTCCCGCTGGCCGTTGATTCGAGTGAGAAGCCGAGCGTCGTTTCCCTCGTCGCTACCGGCTTCGTGGCTTTCGAGGCCCCATTGAAGGTTCATGCAAGCGAGCATCGGCGGCAGGGACCGGAGGTAGCCAGCCGGCACGTGGGCGCGCTGGCAGAGCTGACCGAACGCAAAGTGGGTCAGCTGACCGAAAGTCTCGCCGGTTGTGTCGGCCAGCATGATGTCGCCAGAGTCATCCGGGGCTACTTGAACGTGATCTAGTGCGACGTCCGAGACGCGCGACGAATCGCGGCGCGAGGCGACCTTGGCATAGAGCTCGTCGACGTTCAGAAAGCGCTGGTCGGTCGGGCGCGTTGCCCATTGGTTCGAAACGGTATTGAGGTTCATGATCGGCTCCTTCCCCGTGTGTTGGCCGGGCCAATCCCGGTCATTCCAGGGCGCGGCTAATCCGCCCGCCGGGTCCGAGTTTCCTCGGGCACGGTACGGAGAACTAGAGCGACCCGTCGGCAAGGCGTGCCTGCCGGGCGGTGACTTTGCGGCTGGTCGATTCAATGCGTTTCATGCTGTTGATCCAAGAATAACACATGATACGGTATTGTCAACTAAAAATCAGTGATGGGTTCTTGAGAACCCTAGCATTGCAGCGATTTGAGCGTCGAACCGGGCGAACAGCTCGTCCTGGGCGTAGGGTGGTAGGTGGTAGAGTGAGATCTGGTGCATGTTCTCATCTGAGAGCCCGGTGTCCGAGAGCCCGCGCGGCTCGTAGACACCGGCGCCCCAGAAACGCAGCCGGTCGACCAACTGCCAGATAACCTCCCCTAGGTGTCGGTCGTTGCGAGACCGTGGGTCGGCCGTCTCGGCCAGAATACCGGTCAGTTCGGTGAGAAGTTCGGTGCGGCTCATGCTGATCCTAGAATAGTGCATGATACGGTATTGTCAACCAAAAGATCAGTGGGTGCAACCGGTCTCCCAGCAAACCGTGCCGGGGGTGACATACTCCCCGCATTCGTCGCATTCCCGGCGCGCGCCCCGGCTGCCTCGCCGTCCGCCACGGCTGCTGACAGTAGCCTGCTCGATGGCGCAAATGCTCAGGCCGTCCTTGCCGGCCGTGACGACTCCCTTGGCCCGAATTCCCCAATTGCCGTTGTGTAGTTTCGCGTAGGTGGCGGTAATGGTTGCGGTGGCGGTGGTCATGGTGGGTTCCTTGGCATCTGCAGGGCCCGTGGTTCGCGTTGTCATACCCAAGACTATTGCAAACGGCGTGCAACCGGTGTCATGGGTACAACGAGGAGCCTAAGTGTATGAAACTATGAGCATTTGACCCATGGGTCAGATTATGAGTATGACACCGGTGTCATACTATAAAACAAGACCAAGCGCGGAAACCGTTGTTTTGCTTTTGAATTCAACAGGTCCCATGTAGTGACACCGGTGTCATGCGTCCGCATCGATTGCAGAGTGGTTCCTGAACTCGGATCTGACCGACCGGTCGTATGCTTTTCTCAGTTCGGGGTATTGCGCCACGAGCCGCGCGAGGGCCCGGTAGGTGATACCGAGGGACTCTGCCGCAGCATTTGCGCTGGGCGCTCGCCTGAGCTCACGTTCAAGTAGCCTCACAGCGAGCACCCGTAGCGAGGCGACTGCCGGTGGTACGTCAGCACCAGTCTCGCTAAGAACCACGCCCCAAACCTGCCTGCGTGTGATCTTGGTTTCCATCGCCCCAAGGCGATGCACCAAGCGTGCCCGGAGTGTCGTGAAGTGTACTCCCGGCCAACCGGTTCCCGTCGGTCGGCGAAAAATAGTGAATTTTATTCGCACTTCAGCCGTTTTTGGCTGCGCGATCAGTGCGAGACCGGCCAAAAGCACGGAGCAATCTGGAACATTCTGGAACGTGAACCCGCGAGCCTAATAGAGGGGCGCGAATTTGAACTTGGGGGCTGTCTGAGGGATCGCCTCTTGGCGAGCCCGAAGACTGGGGGGAGGAGCGGAGCGAGTCTTCGAGCGACCTCAGGCCCCCAAGCGGAACCAGCTGACAGCTTTAGGCCTTCGCGCGATTCAGACGAGGAATGTCCCAAGCACATCGGAGCACTCCGAAGGGCGGCCCACCACGGGGCCAATGATGCCTGGGGGACCACAGGGTCCCGTTCAACCCGGAGCCACCTTGGGTGAGGACCTCGGGAGCCAGCGGTAGCAGCAGCTGTAAGGTAGCGATCATCCGTCCGCTCTTCCCATGACAAGAGCAGAAGCTGGGAAACTCGGGGCAGACGCCGTCGTAAGGAACGGAACAGCTGTCTGGAGACAATCGCACACCGATTGCGTAGCCAGGTACGAGGATTCTCCGCGCTACTGCCCAAGATGTGGGATGAGACTTCGCTATGAGCAACGGTACAATAAGTTCTGCTCGCTGCGCTGTGCGGGTCATGGAAATTCGAATGGGCATAAACGCAAACCGCGCATCTGTAGACACTGTGGTCGTGAGCTCACACAAAGAGCGAAACTCTGTCCTGGATGTCGGCGAGATCTAAGGCGTATTGCACTAGCGAAGACAGGAAAAACAGCGCTAAGAGAGCTGTTGTTGCGGGAGCGAGGAAGACGTTGTCAAAGCTGTGGATTGACGGAATGGTGTGGAAGTCCGATACCGATCGAAATGCATCATGAAGATGGGGACTTCCAAAACAACTCCGGGTCTAATCTGAAACTTCTTTGTCCAAATTGTCACTCTCTGACCCCTACGTTCAGGGTAAAAAACAAGGGCAAAGGTCGCAAATCTCGGCAAATTAAGGTCTCTGGTATAGTCGGCTCGGTACCGACTCGATAGCTGTGGGATAGCGGCCCACGGGAGGCCTTCGGAATCTCCACCCGATTGGCGACGGGGCCCGGCCTGAACCCGGGTGAGCCGCGAGGCCTTGGGCGTTCGACTCGCTCATATTCGGACAACCTACAATGGCACAAGCAACCTACACCGTTGAGATCGACCTGCGACCATGCGCGCAGGCAATCTCCGAGACGACTGCCCTGCTCAAGCGAGCCGTTGCGCTCCACAAGCGTGTGGGTGGGCGAGTACCTCCGGGAATCAAGCAGTTCAGGCTTGTGGGATGCGGGAAGGCGGGGGCGGCCGTGGCTATTTTGGCGTTGCGGAACGTCGACCGGACCCACTTTGAACTATCCCCGACCCGGCATGCCGAGTTCTTCACCTCGGAGCTCGAGGCCTGGATTCAACGACTTCAAGCCGCCGCCCGGCGGCAGTAGCAGGAGCAAATCATCATGGCATGCGGCGGAAAAGGCAAAGGCAAGGGAAACGGCGGTCCGAAGATGCCCAAAGGCGGCAAGGGCAAGGGTAAGGGGCAAAAGTAGGTGCTTGCCAAGGAAACTGCCGGGTTGGGCCAACCCGGCAGTTTGCATGCTGTTTTGGGCGATCACACGCGCGAGTCGGCCGCCGAATGGACTGACCTTGGCACTCTGAAGGCTTGGTCTGATAACCCTCGCAAAAATAAGCGCGCGGCACCCAAGGTAGCGCGGTCAATTCGGCGGTTTGGGTGGGGCAACGCGATTCTTGCGCGTCGAGACGACCGGGAGATTGTGGCGGGTCACACTCGCCTTCTGGCGGTGACTATTCTGCGCACCTGGTGGGAACGCGAACGATCGAATCCAAAGAAGCGAGCTAAATGGCACCCAGAGGCTATTCGCGTAGTCGAGCGCAACGAAGCGCCGGTCCGATTCGGAGACTGGGACGAAGACGAAGCCCACCTCTTAGCGGTCGCCGATAACCGCATCGGTGAAGAGGCAGATTGGGACGAAGACAAGTTGTCGGAAGTCCTATCGTCATTCGACGAACGCGACTTGAGCGATGCTGGGTTTGACGATGACGAAGCAGACGAACTGCTGACAGATACGGATGATGACGAGAATGTTGGTGCCGACGTCGACGAAATACCACTGACCTATTCGGTTATCGTGGAGTGCAACGACGAACGCCATCAGGCGCAGACTCTCGAAAAGCTCGAGTCCCAGGGATATCGAGTAAAGCCGCTGGCGACATGACCACGATCAACATCGTGCGTGAGACTCGTGTAAGCAGATCCGCACGAGCTCGCCAGCTGGAATCACTGTTCGATGTACCAGCCACCGAAAAGTGCCGTGTGGAGTGGCAAGGTGAATTTCCTTACGATACCGCCCCGTGGCATGTGGGTCTCATTGTCGGTCCGAGCGGCTGTGGCAAGTCTACTGTGCTGCGGGAGGTTTTTGGTGAAACCGCAGAACTTACCTGGACCGGCGCGTCTGTTGTTGATGACTTTGCTTCGACGATAAGCATTCGCGATGTGTCGGAAGCGTGTCAAGCTGTAGGCTTCAACACGATTCCAGCTTGGTTACGGCCTTATGCCGTACTCAGCAACGGCGAACGTTTTCGCGTCGAGATGGCTCGACGCATTCTCGAGACTGATGGAACCATCGTGGTCGATGAATTCACGTCAGTGGTCGATAGGCAAGTGGCGCAGATCGGTTCGCACGCAATCCAAAAGTTCGTACGGCGAACAGACAAGCGCTTCGTAGCTGCTTCGTGCCACTACGATATCATCGACTGGCTTCAGCCCGATTGGGTATTGGAGCCCGCGACGATGCGATTCCAGAGGAGGTCTCTTCAACGACGACCAAGTGTTGAATGCACAATCGCGCGCATACCCAGAACCGCTTGGCGCGTCTTTGCTCCATATCACTATATGAGTGCACACCTTCACAAGGGCGCCAAAACGTGGGGCATTTGGGCCAACGAAACGCTGGCTGGAATTGTTGCTACGTTACCGATGCCGATATCCGCCGCAGGAGCAAAACAGAATCTCGAACGTATTTCCCGAGTCGTAACTCTACCAGACTGGCAGGGGCTAGGGTTAGCGATGATCCTGGTAGGCAAACTAGGCGCCGCTTTCCGTGGAGTTGGGCGTCGATTGAGAAACTACCCGGCGCATCCCGCGTTTGTGCGTTCACATGCAAAGAGTCCCGAGTGGCGCATGGTGGTAGCACCGGGCGCTCACAATAATGCGCGATCCGGCAAAAACGGTTTTCGTGCTAAAGGTGCAACTACTGTAGGCGGACGCCCATGCGCAGTGTTTGAGTACGTCGGGGCGGCTCTTCCGGAGCGGGATGCACGCTTACTACTGCAGATGTGATAATGGGACGCAAAGCAGCGAATCCGGCCGCTGTCGGTAAGGAAGCCCGCATCGTACAAGCGATGAAGCTGATGCTCAGCGGGAAGTGGATCAGTGGGAAAAGCGCTCTGCAACTAGCGACGATCTGGAACGTAAGCACACACACAGCCAACCGCGACGTTGCAGAAGCCTCTCGACGCATCAAGAACGCAGCGTTGCCCCCCGAGGAAATCAAAGCCAGGCTAGGGGCCCTATTGGAGGGCATCATAAGCCAGTGCACCAGGAAGGATAAACGCGGAAACGTCGATTTGAGAGCGCTTCGTACCGCGGTAGAGGCGATTCGTGTTACCGCAGATGTAATGGGGGCCAAAGCAGTGCCACAATTAGAACTCCAGGTGGACTTGGCGCGCGCCAAAGAGGAACTCTTGGACGACGTAGAAAAGGCACTGCGTAACGAGTTGACTGATGAACAAGCGGGCGCGGTATTCAAGGGCATCTTGCGACGCCTCGTGGAGCGCGATCGCTAAAACGCGATTGCAGCTCGTTGAGAGACAGCAGCAAGGCCCTCATCCACTCGACATAGCCTCCCACTGGCGCCCAAACCCTCCGGTTGATGGTCGCCCCACCTACGAGGGGAAGAGCCCGCAAGAGCTCTTCTGGGACATCGAGTGCGACGAGGTGTTGTATGGCGGAGCAGCTGGTGGCGGGAAAAGTTCAAGCGCCGTCGCTTTCCCGCTCAAATGGGCCCACCTGCACGGGATGCGGTCGCTCATCCTTCGCCGTCAAAGCAAGGATCTCGACGACATCATCCACAAGAGCTGGGACCTCTATCCCACGGTATGCCCCGGCGCATCGAAGGTTCAGAGCCCGCACTACCGATGGACGTTCCCGAGTGGCGCCGAGGTCACGCTCAGCCACTGCAACAACGAAGATGACTGGAAGTCCTACGATGGGTGGGAAATCAACCTACTCATTTTCGATGAGCTAACCCACTTCACCGAGCAGCAGTACACGTTCCTGATTGGGCGTAACCGCTCGAGCCGACCGGGACTACCGGTCTACGTGAGGGCGACGACCAACCCTGGAGGAACAGGACACGAGTGGGTATTCAAGCGATGGAGCGCGTGGCTCAACCCGAACTTCAAAGCGCGGGGCCTGCCAGAGCGAAGCGATGAAGGTGGGCGGCTCCCTCCGGCCAAGCCCGGAGAGATCTGGCACGTCTACCTCGACGACGATGGGCAAGAGGTCTACTCGAGAGAGCCGGTATTCAATCCCGACGGGACACCGAAGACGCTCTCCCGAACCTTCATCCCGGCGATGCTCGCTGACAACCAGCACGCCGACCCCAAGTACGGAGCGCGCGTCTCAGCCATTCCGGACCGGGTCCGGCGCCTGCAGCTCAGAGACGGCAACTGGCTCGTCAAGACCGTTGAGGGAGCCCTCTTCAAGGGAGTCCAGCGCTTCACCCGGCTCCCGAGCGAAGGCGGTTACGGAATCGCCTATGGAGCGGACCTGGCTTATACGGCGAGCACCAAAGCCGACTGGTCGGTACTGCTCCGCGGCTACATCTTCGACAGTGACATCTACATCGTCGGAATGGAGCGAAAGCAGGTCGAGGCAACGTCGTTCGTCCTGACGATGAAGGCTAAGCTGACGGAGCGCCGGGGAATCGTCCGATGGTACATCGGGGGAGGCGGAGAAAAGGGCACCGCGCAGTTCATCTCCAAGCATCTCTGCGACGCCAACAACCGAACCTATTTGAGAGCTTTGGGAGCGACGGCGGATAAGCTGGTTCGCGCAACCCCGGTCGCATCAACCTGGAACGTTCCGACGGACGACGAGGGTAAACCCATCGAAGGGAAACGCGGGCACATCTTCGTGCCCGGAGAAGACTCTGAGCTCTATGGAGAATGGGTCGACGTCTTCCTGAACGAGGTCCTTTCGTTCACGGGTGATCCAAAGAAGGACGACCACGACGACATCGTGGATGCACTCGCGGCTTTGCATGACGAGCTCTGCAACACCCAACAGGCGGAACGTGACCGGGAAAAGCGGTCTCGATTCCTGCCGACCATGAGTTGAACCGATGAGCAACAAGCTTCTGGCTGGTCTGCAGCCGATCGTTACCGAGTACTACACGTCGCTAACCAGCGACCTCGACTTGGTCGCCGAAGGCGGAGGCGGGAAGCCCGCAGCTCTGGTCTGGGTGAACTCCGAAGCCACGATCTACCTAAGGGATGGTCGGGGTACGAAGGCAATCCCGCTGGGAGCCGGCTACACCAACGGAATCATGGGGCCGTGGAAGTCCGTAGGTACCGGTACGGCTGCCACGGTCACGAGTACCAGCGCGGACACGACGCCGACCTTTGCCGGCGGAGAAACGGTCACGCTTCGTTTCGACGAGGGGACGATCTACGACACCGGGGACGTCGTGGTGACTTTCCTGGCTACGGACGATACGCAGGCACTGGTCGCAGCTCGGATCAACGCGGCGGTTCGGGCTGCAGTCTTGGTGCTCGAGGGCGAGGCCACAACCCACGCCTTCGTCGCCGTGGTGACCGACGAATACGTCCTGACGGGGCGCGCCCACGGAACGGCCGCGGCGGTGGAGGTCGTGGCATTCAGCGAGGTAGGCGTAGGGACGACCCTGGGTCTTTCGGTGGGTGTCACGAACGGAACCGCCACCGGAGCCCCGACTGGCCTCGGCGTGCAGTGGTAACCGATGTCCTTCGCCGAGTCTGTTGGCCGCGTCGGCTTCAAGAAGCTGTCGCAGCAGAATCCGGAGAACAAGCCAAAGGAGTGGAAGCGGATCCGCTTGCTCTACAAGGGAGGGTATGAGCTCAAGGAGCAGGCGAAACAATTCATCGAGAAGGCGATCAACGAGACGCAGCAGACTTACGAGTACCGGATTAAGCGTGTCTCGTACATCAACTACTTTGGGCAGGTCATCGACTACTTGGTCGCGGCGCTCTTCGAGGAAGAGCTCTCGATAACCGCAGCGGGGGACGCCAAAGACCCTAACACTCCGGGGGAGCTACCGGACAAGGTATTCTGGCCGGAATTTGCGAACGACGCGGACCGAGCCGGAAGTCCTTTCTCGGAGGTGATGCGGCGCATCGTGACACAGGCGCTGCTCTTCAAGCGGGGCGTGCTCTATCTCGACTTCCCTCCTGTGAGCACAGAGATCACGAATCGGGCCCAAGAGGAAAAGACGGGGGCGGGTCGTGGATATTGCTGGGACGAAGGACTGGACCAGCAAGAGCTTTTGGATTGGCGACTCGGAGATGATGGCAAGTGGTTGTGGGCCATCACGATGCGCACGCTCATCGAGCGAATCAACCCTTGGGACGAACGCACACACTACAAGTGCCGGTTCAAGTGCTGGTACATGGAGGGCGGGGTCGCCAAGTTCGTGGTGCTCGAGTCGAAACTCACCAAGATTGGAGAGCCCATCGGCGATGAGGAGTTGATGTCTCCGGTAGAAGAGGGAACGACCTCGTTCCGGCGCATCCCGATCGTGGTGCTGGAGCTACCGGATGGTCTTTGGGCTGGCAACAAGATCGGATCGTTAGCCGAAGAGCACTTCCAGCGGCGCTCCGACCTCTTCGGTGCGATAGGCAGGAATCTCGTCGAAATCCCGTGGTATCGGCAGGGGTCTGAAATCCGTGGTGTCGGTGAAGCACTTCCGAGTGCACCCGGAGAGGACGAGAGGCGCGGCGAAAAGACGCTACAGGCCTTACTTGAGAAAGGCATCGTACCCATCGGGGACAAGGACGAAATCGGCTACGCCAGTCCGAGCGGGAACGCTTTCAGTATCGCCGACAAGAGTCTCCAGAGTCTCAAGGAAGAGATCTACCTGACCGTAACGGCAATGGCGTTGTCACTGCCCAATACAGCGGCCACGGTAGGACGCTCCGGGGAGAGCAAAAAAGAGGACTCATCGTCAGCCGAGAAGGTTTTGGGTGCGCTTGGGAAGTTCGTCCGACGTGCCTCCAAAGAGGTCTACGACTGCTTCAGTGATGCGCGCCGAGAATCGGTGGTTTGGTCGGTCTACGGGTGCTCGAAGTTCCGCCTGAACGAGCGCGGAGAGTTGGTCGATGAAGCATTGACGGTGGAGACGATTCCGATTCCATCGCAGACGTTCCAGAAGG
The DNA here is from genome assembly GCA_028679935.1 of Methanomassiliicoccales archaeon. Next base: position 10,586 of record JAJRAL010000070.1, read on the forward strand.
AGTACAAGACCAGTCTGGCGCTGTCCCTGGTTCCGCACTGCTCGCCCGAAACTCGGGTGCAGATCCAGAAGGAAATCGACCAAGGGATCGACGAGAACCAGGCCATGACCGACGCGCTTCGTGAGGCTGCTCTCCGAGCGAACGAAGAGGGAACGGAAGAAGAAGACACAGAAGAGGACGAAGAGCTCGAAGAGGAAAAGCCGCCGAATGCCGCCGAAGGTACTGAGCGAGGAAACCAGAAAGCGCCTGCTGGCTCAGCACAG
>JAJRAL010000110.1 GCA_028679935.1 Methanomassiliicoccales archaeon
TCCAAGAATGGTCCACCTCGGAGTGGCCGGAAGGATATCCTCCTTCAAGGTTGGAGTTGAGACTGAAGGCGGTTCCCGGGGGAACGGAGCTCACGTTGATCCAGACGGGCGTCCCTGAGGAACAGGCGGACGACTACGATCAGGGATGGCACGACAGCTACTGGATGCCGATGGTGAAGTACTTCGAGCAGGGCAAGAAGCGGAAGGCTGCCGAGTCGCCTGCGAAGCAGGATCATCGCAGGTCTTGACCGGGCAACAGAACGTTTCCTCATCCGAGGTAGCAAGGATGCCAATCGAGATAACCTGGCTTTGCCACGCCTGGTTCAGCCTGAAGGCGGATAGCAAGCTTGTCCATTTCGACCCGCTCTCAGAGAAATACAAGGAGAAGCTAGGGGCGCAGATCCCCCTGGACGAGAGCTCGAAGGCTGACCACATACTGATCTCACATTCCCGTGGGGATCACTGGGACAAGGGCACGATCAATTCCTTGAAAGGGTCGTCAACGGTCATCATCGCACCGCGCAAGCCTGCCAAGAGCATCGAAGGGGCGAAGGAGATCGAGGCAGGCCTCAGACGTCACTTGAGCGATGCGATGAACTTGTGAGCGAAGTCCCTGCCCATCTGCGTTCCCTCTGGGGCGAGCGGTCCCATCATGCCCACGACCGGAACGTGGAGGACGCTCGAAACGCTCATCCCACGCTCGATGCAACGGTCCTTCAGCTTTGACGCGGCATTCTTCGTGCCCGCGTCGATGGTCTCCAGCCACTTCTTGCGCTTCTCGGCATCCTTCGAGAGCGGTCCGACCGTGTCGAAGACCGCGATCGGCTTCCCCTTCCAAGAAGAGTCGAGGGCCTCCACGAAGGACATCGCCTCCTTCGTCGCGCGGCTCCCCCTGGTCGGCGAGCCGATGAGCAGGAAGTCGCCGCTGACGCTTGCCGGAACGGATCCCCTCACATTGATCAGCTGGACCTCGTGGCCCTCCGCCTTGATCTGCTCTGCGATTGCCTCAGCAACTAGCTTGGTGTTCCCGTGCACACTGTCGAACGCAATGACTCCCTTCATCTTCGCGCCTCCACCAAACCGCTGTCCCAGCACTGACGGGCCAGAGGTATGCGGACACCCCTCTCAGCGGAGATAAGCCTATCGCCCTCCCCCGAGTCATGTTCAAATACCCGGCACACAACGGATATTCATTGAGACAGCCGGTTCCAGGAATGTTCCGGCCGTCCGTTGCCAAGGTGATGTCATGGATCAGGATTCGAAGTGGAGGCTCGAGCTGCTCACGGATAAGAACAGCGCGCTCGTGCTCGTGGACTACCAGCCGTCGATGATCAGGAGCATCGCCTCCGGCGACAAGGTGACGATCAAGAAGGCGGCGTACTGCGCCGCGAAGGCCGCCAGCATCCTCGATGTTCCGGTCGTCCTCTCGTCGATCAATCCCAAGCTCAACGGCGAGTTCTTCAAAGAGATATCATCGCTCTTCCCGAACCAGGAGGTCAACGCGCGCAAGGTTCCGAGCTTCGACGCGTTCGAGGACGGCCCGACGCTCAACGAAGTCAGAGCGACGGGGCGGAAGAAGGTCGTCATCTCAGGCCTCTGGACGAGCATGTGCTTCGCGTACACCGCGCTGCACGCGATCAAGGAGGGATTCGAGGTCTACGGCCTGATGGACGCCGCCGGGGATTCTACACTCGAGGCTCACAAGTACGGCATCAAGAGGATGCTGCAGGCGGGGGTCGTGCCGACGACGGTCGAATGCCTCGTTTCGGAATGGATGCACGACTGGGACAACCCGAAGGCGGGAGATCTGGTGAAGGAAGTGTATACGAAGTACGGCGCCCTGATAGGGTTCCGCTGAACTCCGCCCATCCATGCCCATGCATCCAGCGCGCGTTCGATGCCGAGAGCGAGCCATTAAATAGCGCCGAGGGCAAGATGGTTGCGATTCGTCCCCTCCAGCGGAGGAGAGGACGATAGGAGACGATCAAATGGTAAGGATGGTGGGAAGCACCAGGCTCCTTGCCGTGGCAATCGCCGGCCTTTTCTTCGCCACGATGTTCGTCGGAATGGCGACGCCGGTCAATGCCGCTGCAGTGCCAGCCTGGACGCAGATGCCCAACATGGGCACGAACCGCTCCCAGGCGGTCGTGGTCACAGGTTCGGACGGTCTGATCTATGTTATGGGAGGATTCACCAGTGTTGCTGCCGGCCCGGCCGCGGACGCCAATTCCTATAACCCGAAGACAGGGGAATGGAAGGACCTGGCAGACATGCCATTGGCGACCAGGGGAGCGGCCGGGGCAGCTGACACGAACGGCAAGGTCTACGTGTTCGGCGGGGACGCCGGAGGCGTGGTCGCCACCACTCAGATCTACGACATCGCCACGGACGCCTGGTCGACAGGGGCCGATATGCCCGCTGTGAGATGGGAGGCGAAGGCGGCATACACCAATGGCTACATCTATGTGGCAGGCGGCTATTCGGCGGCAACACAGAGCACGGTGTGGTACTACTCTCCCTCAGGCGACTCGTGGAACGTCAAGCCCGCGTTGCCCGCCCCAAGGATGGCCGGCGCGCTTCTAGCTGTCGGCTCCGATATCTACTACATAGGCGGTCTAAGCGGGATCAGTACCGCGGTGGATGATGTCTACCGTCTCAACGTCTATTCAGGTGTGGCCTGGGATTCCATCGCAACCCTCCCCGTCAACAGGGGGGCGCTTGCGGGAACGGTTGGACCTGATGGCGTGATGTATGTCTTCGGAGGCGGGACGAACTGGTACAACATCGACGAAGGCAATGTCACAGGCTACTACTACGATTGGTCGAGCGCAACCTGGAAGAGCCTTCCGGACCTGCCGCTCGCGGTCAGGTATTCGGGCGCCACTGGGACGAACGATGGGCGCATATGGTGCCTCGGAGGAAGCAACGCAACCGCGGTCTTCAACAGGGTCTTCTCGATGCAGGTCGCGAGCTACACGCTAGTCCCGACGCCGACGAGCGTTGGGCAAGGCCAATTCCTGATGGTGACGATCACGCCGTCCTTCGCGTTCACCGTGCCCACAGCGTACGGGACCTACGGCTACATCGTCGGCCCGGATGGTAGTATCTACGGGACCACGAGCTCGGGCGGAATGGGACCAAGCATCTACATCCCGGAGGGAAGGTCGTTCGCGGTCGTCATGCCAATCCCGCAGGGAGCACCGGTGGGAGCGTATACCTTCGTTCTGACGGGAATCGAGTTCAGCACGGTCGGAGACTTTGGCGGCTTCCTCGACGGTAAGAACGCCACCTTCGACGTGGTCGCGGCTCTTTCGACGCAGGAGCAGATCGCCCTACTGCAGGACCAGATTGCCCACCTCCAGTCGATGGTGGGCGCTAACGACACGGCGCTGCTAGCGCAGATCGCAGCCCTGCAGACCCAGCTCACCGCGTTGCAGAACAAGCAGCTCGACTCGACCACCGGCACGATAATCCTTGTCCTGGTGGTGATCGCGATCATCATCATGCTGGTCGTGATGGTGCTGCTGTTGAGGAAGAAGTAACGCAGAGGCCAAACGCTAATCGGAGGGCCGACCGGTCCTCCGTTTCTATTCCTTTCTGGTTCGGCTAGAGTGATCTCCCCTCGCTTTTGTGATCCGGGCCCGCTCCGACCGGTCCAATAACCTTAAGGCCGCGCGCCTCAGGTTGAAATATGAGGTCCTGCCATGGTCAGCATCAAGTACCTGGGGCACAGCGCATTCCAGCTGTTCGGAGTTCGCGGGACAGTCCTTATTGATCCGTTCCTCACGGGCAATGCGAAGGCCGCCGCCTCCCCAAACGAGGTCGAGGCGGACTTGATCCTCGTCTCGCACGCGCACGGTGACCACCTCGGCGATGCGATCGACATCTCCAAGCGCACCGGCGCCCCGATACTCGGGACGTATGAACTCGCGACGTACGCCGAGGGCTAGGGCGCGAAGGTGCTCGACGGGCATATCGGAGGGACGGTCAAGACTCCGATCTGCACCGTGAAGATGTTCAACGCGATCCA
>JAJRAL010000034.1 GCA_028679935.1 Methanomassiliicoccales archaeon
AGGGCGGACCGGTCGCGCAGGTCGAGGAGGGCAAGTGCTCCGCCTGCCTGACGTGCGTCCGCATCTGCCCGTACGGAGCCCCGCGCATGAACGACGAGATGAAGGCGTCGATCAGGTTCGAGCTGTGCCAGGGATGCGGCATGTGCGTGACCGCCTGCCCAAGCAAGGCTATCGACATGCACTGCTATTCGGACCAGCAGCTCGCCGCCGAGGCGTTCGCGGCGCTCGGAGGGAGGAGATGAGGATCGTCGGCTACGTCTGCTCGCACGCCGGTTATCCAGCGGCGGACCTCGCCGGGGAGCTCGGGCTCCATTATTCTCCTGAGGTCGTCCTGGTCAGGCTGCCCTGCTTGGGAAGGATCGACGTGCTGCACTTGCTTCAGGACTTCCGCCAAGGCGCCGACGCCGTCTTCGTCGCGGGATGCCTTGAGGGCAATTGCCATCACCACTATGGCAACTTCGAGGCGGGGAAGAGGGTCGAGCAGACTAGGATGATCCTCGACTCGCTAGGCCTCGACGGAAAGAGGATCGAGATGTTCCACGTCGCGTCGAATCAGGGGCTGAGGTTCAAGGAGATCGCGGACATCATGGTCGAGAGGGCGAGGCAGCTCGGGCCGAACCCGCTGGGAGGTTCACGATGATAATCGGCGAGCAGAAACCGCTCATGGAAATATGTGCGATGCTCGAGGGGCACAAGCGCATACTCGTGGCGGGCTGTCGCTCCTGCGTTGCGATATGCCTCGCGGGCGGCGAGAAGGAGGTCGGCGTTCTGTCCGAGAGCCTTCGCTTGCATTCGGATCTCGCCTGCAAAGAATGGGAGATCCTCGAGTACACTGCCGAGAGGCAGTGCGAGAGGGAGTGGGTGGCGGAGCTGAAGGACCTTGTCGCCAAGTGCGATGCCGTCGTGTCGATCGCCTGCGGCGTCGGAGCACAGACCATCCAGACGATGTATCCGACGGTCCGCGTGCTCCCCGGGCTGAACACCTCGAACATGGGTGCGCCTGAGGAACCGGGGGTCTTCATGGAGAAGTGCGGCGGCTGCGGGGACTGCGTGCTGCACCTGACCGGAGGAATCTGCCCGATCGTCCGATGCGCCAAGAGCCTGCTGAACGGTCCCTGCGGTGGGAGCCAGAACGGGATGTGCGAGATCGGCCACGATACGCCTTGTGCCTGGGACCAGATCTACCGCTCGCTGAAGCAGCTCGGTCGGCTCGACCTGCTCGAGCGGCCGATCCCGCCGAAGAACTGGATCCCTTCGAGGAGCGGAGGGCCGCGCAAGATCGTCCGGCCCGAGGCAGTGATGACGAAGGAAGAGAAGGAGGCGAGGAGATGAGGGCGGGCAGCAACCTCGAGAAGGTTCTAGAACGAGGCGAGTTCGCCGTCACGGCAGAGATAGGTCCGCCGAAATCCGCTAGCGCGGACAGGCTCCGGGCGACGGCGAGATCGATGAAGGGCTGCGCCGACGCGTTCAACTTGACGGACAACCAGACGGCGATGTCGAGGATGTCGAGCATCGCCTGCGCCGTAGTGCTCATCCAAGAAGGCATGGAGCCGGTGGTCCAGATGACGACCAGGGACCGCAACCGGATCGCGCTTCAGTCCGACGCGCTAGGTGCCTCAGCTCTCGGCGTTCGCAACGTCCTATGCTTGAGCGGCGACCATCAGAGCTTCGGGAACATGAAGGAGTCGAAGAACGTCTACGACCTCGACTCGGTCCAACTGCTCCTGATACTGAGGAAGATGCGCGATGAAGGCAGGCTCTGGAACGATGACCCATTGGATGTTGCACCGCCCCTCTTCCTCGGCGCGGCGGCTAGCCCGTTCGCCGATCCGTTCGAGTATCGCGCCCCGAGGCTCGCGAAGAAGGTCATAGCGGGAGCGGATTTCGTGCAGACGCAGAGCATCTTCGACATCGAAAGGTTCGAGGCGTTCATGGCCCAGGTTCGGGAGAAGGGACTAGACGAGAAGGTGAGGATCCTCGCTGGCGTCCTGCCGCTCAAGTCGCACAAGGTCGCTCTCTACATGAAGAACAAGGTGTCGGGGATGTCGGTACCGGATTCGGTCGTGGACCGGATGAAGAAGGCGAGCGACCCGAAAGCGGAGGGCATCAGGCTGTGCGTGGAGACGATCGAGCATCTTCGCGGCATCGAAGGTGTCGCCGGCGTCCACATCATGGCGCCATTGTGGGAGGAGAAGGTTCCGGAGATAGTGCAGAGAGCGGGCCTGGTGCCGAGAGCCGTGTTCTAGATGCCTCAGTTGCCGTTTCCCCCGAAAGGCATATGCGCCCACCCGCGTCTGCCGATGGGATGGCAGGTGGACCGAGCGGCAGTGATGTTCCTCCGGTAGGCGACGTCGCCCACGACATCGCGAAGGAGCTGGAGGCCACGCGCCAAAGGATCACCGACCTGCGCGAGGAGAAGTCGGACCCCTGGCCGTTGCTAGGTCTCCTCGCGGTGGCCGTCATAATCGAGGCCCTCGTCCTCGGCTCGAGCTTCATCATGCTGTGGGTCATCGGCAGCTTCTTCCTCTACTGCTACGCCTTCCTGCTGCTCTTCTTCCCGACCTCCAGGGGCCGGAAGAAGATGGACAAGTCGCAGACGGGTCAGCTGAAGCAGGACGCGATCAAGATCGCCAAGAAGCGGAGGGTGATCACAGGACTCTCGTTCTTCAGGGCGTTCCTATACAACACGGCGGCGCAGGCGATGGCCTTCGTCGTGATCTTCTCCATCAGCATGTTCGTCTCGGCCCTTGGCCTCCTATCCCATGGGACCGATGTCATCGCTACGGCGGGGATACTCGCCTCCTCCCTACTCATCATGTCCTTCTATGCCTGGATTATGAGGTACCGGCCATATTCGCCGGAGTACTCGGGGAAGCTGAGGAAGGAAGGGCTGAAGCTCGTCGACATCTCGCTCAGCGCGGATTCGCTCCGCTACGTTCCGGTCGCGCTAGGCTCGTTCGCCGTCCTCGCCGGTGGCCTCGTCATAGCGCTCCTCATCCCTGGTCTCACGCTCAGCAAGTTCGTGAACCTATGGGAGTTCTCCCTCGGGGCGAACATTTTCACCTACCTGCTGACGCTCGTCATCGAGTACCTGATCGTGCGGTCGGTCCAATCGATCGAGAGCAAGCGCATGGCGATAGCGTTCCTCGGGAGGAGGACCGAATTGCTGCAGGAGACGCTCGTCGGCAACTTCAGCGATGACGAGAAGAGGGTCAGGCTGTCAACGCTTCAAATCTTCCGCGTCAGCAGGCACGACTTCTTCGGGCACCTTCCGGTCTACAACGTCGACCCGAACCTGCCCGGCATCGCCGCCGCAGACGAGATAGACAACGATATGCTCGAGCGGCAGTTCTAGGCGCGCAGGAAGTCATCGCAATAGAGCTTCTGGTTCAGCAGCACCTGCCCCGCCTTGATCTCGCTCATCAGCAGCTCGTCCTCCGGGTCGCAGATGACCGCGGTCAGACCGGCGCCCATCAGCATCCCGAGGTAAGTGCGGTTGATCAGCGAGCGGTCCTTCGTGCCGTTCGAGACGTTGCTCAGTCCGCAGACCGTGCGCGGTGCGGGCTCGCAAAGGCTTTGGAACAGGCGAAGCGCCTCGATGACCTTCGCGCCCTGATCTTGCGCCGCCTTGATCGGAAGGATGAGTGGGTCGAGGTACAGGCGGTCGGGCATGACCTCGTGCTCCATCGCCGTCGTGATCATTAGCATCGCCATCTCCGCCCTCGACGAGGAGTCATTCGGCACACCTCTCTCGTCCATCGTCAAGCAGATCACCTCGGAGCCATGTTCCTTTGCGAGAGGGAAGAGGCGCTCCATTCTCCCCTTCTCCGCGGTGGTCGAGTTGATGATCGAGCGACCCTTGCACGCGTTGAGCCCCGCGGTCATCGTCTTGATACCGGGCGTGTCGATACAGAGCGGGATGTCGGTCACCTCCTGCACAGTCTTGACCAACCACTCCATCGCCGCGGGGCCATCATCTCTCCCCGGACCGGTGTTGATGTCGAGCGCCTGAGCGCCGCATTGGATCTGCTTCAGCGCGTGCTTCTGGACGAACTTCGCATCGTGGCGGTCGATCGCCTTGGAGACGGCTGAGAAGAGGCCGTTGATCCTCTCGGAGATGACATACATAAGAGATCGGAGGAGCAGTAGGCGCGGTGGACTAGAAACGGTTTGTCCCGGGAAAGGCCGGGGAAGCGCGATCGGAGGAAGAATACTCTAGAAGGGCGCGTTCGAAGATTCGCGCAGCCAGAGAAAGAAGCGGCCAGTGCCTACTTCTTCTTCTTCTTTGTTGCCTTCTTCTTCGGCTTGGCAGCCTTGGTCTTCTTCTTCACGGGCGCGCACTTGGCCAAATTAATTACCTCCGCGGAATACATTAGCGGGCCAGTTCATAAGCCTTCTTATACCCAGGAATCGCCAGGCCCCTACGGGTGGATTTATGTGCTCGGGTTCCATATCACTGTGGCATACACTTTTCGTGTGTGCCTCTCAGGGAGGCATTTCCTTTGGTCAAGATCGAACGGGCGCTGATCAGCGTCTCTGAAAAGCAGGGCGTGGTCGAGTTCGCGAAGGGTCTCGCAGACCTCGGAGTGGAGATCGTTTCCACCGGCGGAACGGCCGCCCTGCTCGACCGGAACGGAGTGAAGACGCTCGGCGTGTCAGAGCTCACTGGATGGCCCGAGATGCTCGACGGAAGAGTGAAGACGCTGCATCCGGTCGTGCACGCGGCGATACTCGCGAGACGCGATTCGAGAGAGCACATGCAGCAGCTTGAGAAGATGCGCATCAAGCCGATCGACATGGTCGTTTCGAACCTCTATCCGTTCAAGGAGACGGTGCTCAAAGGAGCGCAGTTCGACGAGATCATTGAGAACATCGACATCGGCGGACCGAGCATGATCCGAGCCGCTGCGAAGAACTTCATGTCCGTCGCGATCGTCACGAACCCGGCGCGATACGGGTCGATAATGAAGGAGATGAAGGAGAGCTCCGGACTGATCGGCGAGGCGACGCTGCGCTCGCTGATGATCGAGGCGTACCGCGCCACGGCCGTCTACGACGCGATGATCGCACGCTATCTGGCCGAGAGGTTCCCAGGCGAACAATTCCCCCCGACCTTCACCTTCGGGTTTGAGAAAGCGTACGACCTGCGCTACGGCGAGAACCCGCAGCAGACCGCTGCGTTCTATACAGACCCGTTCTCGAACGGAGTGAGCGTCGGGGTTTCGGAGAAGCTGTGGGGGAAGGAGATATCGTTCAATAACATCCTCGACCTCGAATCGGCGCTCGAACTCTTGCGAGAATTTCCCGACCGGCCGACCGCGGTCGTGATAAAGCACACCAATCCCTGTGGCATCGCATGCTCGGACGCCCTGGTCGACGCGTTCGTCACCGCCTATGACGTCGATCCCCTGGCCGCGTTCGGCTGCGTCATAGGGTTGAATCGCGATGTGGATCAAGCGACGGCAGAGCAGATCGGCTCGCACTTCGTCGACTGCGTCATCGCGCCCGAGTACTCCGCCGAGGCGGTCGCGATCCTTGAGAAGAAGAAGAACATCCGTCTCCTCCGGACCAAGGCGCCGATAGTGCAGGACGCGAACCCGGAGCTCAGGATGAAGAAGATCAAGGGCGGGCTGCTCGTTCAGACGGCGGACACGAAGGCGATCGACCCGGGCATGCTCAGGGTCGTCACGAAGCGCGCCCCGACTGATGAGGAGACGAGATCGATGCTCTTTGCCTGGAAGGTCTGCAAGCACGTCTGGTCGAACTCGATCATCCTTGCGAAGGATGAGAGGGTCGTCGGCATCGGGGCGGGGCAGATGAGCCGCGTCGACTCGTCGCACATCGCCGGATACAAGGCGAAGGAGAACGCGAAGGGCTCGGTGATGGCGTCGGATGCCTTCTTCCCGTTCCGCGACGGGATCGATGAGGCGGCGAAGGTCGGCGTGACAGCGGTGATACAGCCCGGTGGTTCGATCCGCGACGCGGAAGTGATCCAGGCGGCGGACGAACACGACATGGCGATGGTCTTCAGCGGGATCCGCATCTTCAGGCACTAGCGACCTTCGCGGTTGAGTCTCCGGCTCGACCGACGAAAGTCGCTTAAGGGCTCGGCTTCCATCCCCCCTGCATGTCGGATGAGCTCGTGACTTACTGTGGCCTCTATTGCGGCCTGTGTGCCGAACGAAGCGCGCTGCCGCACATGTCGAAAGAACTCCTGGACATGGTCAAGAACGAGGGTTATGACTACTTCTACGAATTCGTCCCCGGCATGAGGGAGCACTATCCGTCATTTGTCAAGGTGCTTCGCGACCTTTCATCGATGGATTGTAAATGCCGGGACGGAAGCGGGGGGCCTCCGAACTGCGCGGTGCGCGCCTGCGCCAAGGACAAGGGGGTCTTCGTTTGCATGGACTGCACGGGTTTCCCATGCGACAAATGGAGGGAGGTGTCCAGGGTCTATCCGTTCCTGACCACCGACGCCTCTCGATATCAACAGATTGGCAAGGAGAGATGGCTGGAGGAGCAGAGAGTGAGGGCCACGAAGGGCTTCAATTATGGCATGGTCAGGAGGATCGAGGTCTTAGGGCCCGATGAGGCCGCGAAGAAGGATGCCGAGGTGAGCCGATGAAGAAGTCGCTAGGCGCCAAGACGCTCCTGTTTCCTACGCCCGTGCTGGTGATCGGGACCTACGACAAGAACGGAAGGCCGAACGCAATGACCGCGGCCTGGGGCGGGATCTCTTGCTCGGATCCACCTTGCGTCTCGGTGTCGCTCAGGAAGGCGACATACACCTACGGCAACATCATGGAGCGCGGGGCATTCACCGTGAATATCGCGTCGAAGGACCTGGTCAACGAGGTGGACTATTTCGGCCTCGTTTCGGGCCGGGACGTCGATAAGTTCAAGGCGACGGGTCTGAAGCCCGTCCGCTCCAGATTGGTCGACGCGCCCTATATCGACGAGTTTCCGCTCGTGCTCGAGTGCCAGATGATGCAGGCGGACGAGATCGGGCTGCATACCTCGTTCGTTGGCGAGATCAAGGACGTCAAGGTCTCGGAGGACCTTGCGGCGAGATCGAAGGAGGGCCTGATCAACCTCATCAAGCCGCTGATCTACGCGCCGGACGACCATAGCTACTACTCGGTCAGCAAGAAGGTGGCGAAGGGTTTCGAGGCGGGAAAGAAGATCAAGGGAGAGTAGAGCTCAGTCCTGCTTCCCGTGCTCGTGCTTCGGCGCCAGCTCGGATTCGTTCTTCCTCTGGAAGTAGCACACTCCCTCGCATCCCTTGTACTCAAGCTGCAGCGTCGAGTGCGAGATCTTGAACTTCTCGGCGAGGACTTGCTCGCAGTCGCTTACGATGCATGAGCAGGCGCTGATCGGCTGCTCGGCGACCTTCACGTGGCCGCTCATCGCGTAGACGCCGGAGCCGAGCGTCCAGGCATGGATGTCGTGCACGTCCTCCACCCCCGGCACTTTCTTCAGTTCCTCCTCTACCTCGTGGATATCGATGTGGCTCGGCGTGAATTCCAGAAGGACCTTGGTCGATTGCGAGATTATCTGGTACGAGCCGTAGATGATGATCGCGGCGATGACGAAGCTCATGATCGGGTCCGCCTCGCGGAACCCGAAGATGTAAATCAGCAGGGCGCTGATGATGACGCCGATCGAGGAGAGCAGGTCGCCGATGATGTGCAGGAGGGCGCCCTTGACGTTCAGGTTCTCCTTGGCGCCGTTCCTCAGCATGTAGACGCCGAAGAGGTTCGCCCCTAGGCCCATCAGCGCCACGATAAGCATCAGTCCCGACTGGACCTCAGGCGGGCTCTGCAGCCTCTGGATAGCCTCGTAGATGATGAGGAGCGAGAGAACGACGAGGATGACGCCGTTGATCAGGGCGACGAGGATCTCCACTCGGAGGAAGCCGAAGGTCTGCCGTTCGCCAGCGGCCTTCATGACCATGTAGCCGGCCCACAAGCTCAGCCCGAGGGCGAGCACGTCAGTGAACATGTGCCCCGAGTCGGAGACGAGTGCGAGGGAACCGCTCACCAGCCCTCCGACCAGCTCGACCATGGCGAAGACGACCGTCACTCCTAGGACTACGAACAGCGGGCGCGTGGGGGATTCCGGCCTTAGGGAGTGTTCGGGTCCTTGCACGGAGCATAGATGGCAGCCTGGGGGATTTTAG
>JAJRAL010000002.1 GCA_028679935.1 Methanomassiliicoccales archaeon
GCTAGAGACGATGCAGGAGAAGCTGGAGGCGCAGCTGGTCCTAGCGAAGAAGATCCGGGCGGTCGACGAGGTGGACGTCGTCTATCGCGTCGTCACCAGGCACCTGCTTCCAGACATGATCGGCAACCTGAAGAGCTTCAGCGGGCAGAAGCTTCGGTGCACGAAGTGCAACGCGAAATACCGTCGCATCCCCCTCTCAGGCAAGTGCTACTGCGGCAACAATCTCACCTTGACGGTGCACGAGAGCAGCGTCAAGAAGTACCTCGAGATCACCAAGGAGATCAGCGAGAGGTTCGCCATCGACGCCTATACCAGACAGAGGATAGAGCTGATCGAGCAATCGATCAACTCGCTCTTCGAGAACGACAAGGTCAAGAACTGCAAGCTCTCGGACTTCATGTGATCCTCGCGGAGCTCAGGCTGATGGTCGGAAGATAGAATCGAATGAGCAAGTCGCTTGCCGTTCACGCAGCGCTGCTCTCGAGGGTCGAGACGAGCTCCCGGAAGTCGTCGAACTTCCTCTCCAGGATCTTCAGTCCCTCTCGGAGCGTCTGCTTCGCCGTGAGCGACCCGTCGGTCTCGAAGGTGAAGATGAACTTCGTCTTGTCGCCCTCGACGGTGATGGCCTTCGTCTTGCACTCCTTTATGCAGGCCTTGCACAGCATGCAGGCGGATTCATTCACCACCTGCACCTTGTTGCCGACCTTGGAGAAGCACTTGCGCGGGCAGACGTTCACGCAGGTCGCGCCGTTGTCGCACTTGGAGGTGTCGATCTTGACCCTCGGCGCGTACTTGTAGCCGACCCCGTTCGTGACCTGCCACTTCGCGTGGCGCTTGCCAGTCCCGAGCTCGGCGAAAGCGTAGGCGAGTATCGCCTGTCTCGGTCCGAGACGTACGATTGGGATAAGCTCGTCCTTGACCTTGAGCGAGGGATCGCCCAACGGCTCGAGATCGCCCGAGTAGACATCGCACGGCCCCTTCTTGTTGAGCGAGTACATGATGGTGCACTTGGGGCAGCCCTCGCCGCCGCAGGCGCAGTCCTTCTTCATGACGTACAACTCTGGATCGGACGGTATCGGCACCAGACCGAGGCGGTGGGCGATGATCTCGTCGAAGAGCGACGAGACGCTCTCGTACTCCTCGTTCTCGTCTTCTCCCGACCCCTGGATTTCGCCGAGGTGGAACTCGACCGTGTCGATCGCCATCTTCGGGACCTCCGCGATCAGGCAGCGCCTTAGCGAGTTCGCGATCTCAGGGCTGGCGTCCGAAAGCATGAACTTGGCCGACGTGTCGGTCAATTCAAGGATCTTGATATCCATTTACGTAACCTCTACACCCTTCTGCCCCTGCGGCCGCCCTTCTTCTTGGTGCCGTCGTGGGGTACCGGAGTGACATCCTCGATCCGGCCTATCTTCAGACCAGCGCGCGCCAGCGCCCTGATCGCCGCCTGGGCTCCCGGCCCCGGCGAGGTGGACTTGTTGCCGCCCGGAGCGCGCACCTTGACGTGGATTCCGTCGATGCCCTTCTCCTTGGCAATCTCCGCAACCTTCTCTGCCGCCCTCATCGCTGCATACGGCGAGGATTCGTCCTTCGCCTGCTTTACGACCATTCCGCCCGTCGCCTTGGTTATGGTCTCGGCGCCGGTGATGTCAGTGAGCGTGATGATGATGTTGTTGTAGCTCGCGAAAACGTGCGCGATTCCCCATTTTCCCATGTTCACTCCTCCTTCGGCGCTTCCGGCACTACCGTCTCCAATGGAGCGGAGGCACCTGCGTCCTTGTCGGGTATCTCATTGACCTTGGCGACAGTCTGGACTACACGGCGCGGCATGCCTCTGCCGCCGCCTCCCCTGCCACCTCTCTTCCCGCCACGCCCTCCGCGCGTCGTCTCCATCTCCTTCTCGCGGCGGTCGCGCTTGGCCTCGTTCCTTGCCCTGGCCTCTACGACCTTGGGCATCTCGGTGCGGAGCGGGTGCAGGTCGCTGGAAAAGGGCGAGGAGACGTTGTATGTGATGTTCTCCTCCTGTCCTCGTTCGAGGAGCATCCCGGGAATGGTGACCTTGCGGCCGTTGAGAGAAACGTGTCCGTGCGAGATCAGCTGACGTGCCTGGTGGGGCGATGCCGCCAATCCCTTCCTGAAGACTAGGGTCTGGAGCCTTCGGTTCAGGAGGGCCTCGGTATTGAGCGTGAGCACATCATCGAGCGTCGCGCCCTCGGCGGGCAGAAGCCCGAGCCTGGCGCAACTCTTGAGCAGGTTCTGCGTCTCCACTCGGGCCTGGTCCTCGCCGGTGCGCAACCGCGCCTGGAGATCCCTGGACTGCTTGCGGTAGTTGCTGAGCATGGTCTTTGCCTTCCAGAGCTCCCTCTTGTTCTTCAGACCGAACTCGCGGCAGAGTCCGTGCTCCTCCTTGATTCGCTCGCCCTCCCAGGGGTGGGACGGCGTGTCATAAGATCTACGCGGGAATTTTGGGTCTCCCATGTCAACACCTTACTTCTTCGCCTCGGCGGGCTTGGCTGCCGGTGCGGCGGCAGCTGGCTTGGCAGCGGTCGCGCCCTTGCCGCCCGTGAGCGGCTTCTTCTCTTCGGCTGGCTTCTCGGCTGCGGCGGCCGGTGCTCCACCTTCCGCTGGTGCAGCGCCCTGCAACAGCCTCGCGCGCATGACACCGAGGGTGAGTCCCGTCCTGCCATTGGAGCGGGTACGCTGGCCACGGACCTTCTGACCGTCCTCGTGGCGGACGCCCTTGTAGCTCCTGATCATCTTCATGAGATTGATGTCGTCCTTGCGCCGGACATCCAGGTCGACGCCGACGATGTGCATGTCATCGCCCGTCTCCAGGTCCAGTTGGCGGTTCATCGCCCATGTGGGGGCGTAGTCGGAGTAACCAATGATGAGCTTCTCGAGTTCCTCGATCTTGTCATCCGGGAGGTCACCGATCTTCGAAACACGACCGACGCCGGCCCGGTTGACGATTATCTCCGCCACTCGGCTTCCGACGCCCTTTACGCTCTGCAGTCCGATGACGGTCGGCTTCTCGCCGTCCACATCGGTGTTGACCAGGCGAACGATGTACTTGAAGTTCTCATCGTGCTTGACCTCATCCTTCTTTGGCTCCACCCGCTTCTTCTTCTCTCCCTCTTCTTTCTTGCCTTCCTTGGACTCGTCCTTCCTGCCGCCCTTCTTCTCCTTCTTGGGCTCCTTGTACTCGTCCTTCGGGTGTTCGCCTTTCTTCTCTTCCTTTCTTGGTTCGCCTTCCTCGGCCACGATGGTTCCTCCGCTTGAATTGTGTGTGAAAGGTATAGCGTATATACTCTTTCGGGGCGTCTCCCCTACACGCAAGACCGTATATAACTGTTTCCCTGTTCCAGCAGCGTCCTGACACACCTAGCCAGCAGGCTCGGTACAAGGCCTCGGCGATGCCTGCGAGGACCTGTTGCGCCGTAGGAGTCCCGCGAAGGCGAGCCAGATGCCCTACTTCTTTCTGAGCTCTTTCTTGGCGATCTCAGGGGCCTTCTCCAGAGCCTCGGCCAGCTTGCCGATTTCGCCGCCTCCGCCCTGCGCGTATTCTCTCTTTCCGCCGCCGCCCCCTCCGAGGAGCTTCATTATCTCCTTGAGCAGGACGCGGCAGTCGACGTTCAGGTCCTCACTGCGGGAGACGAGCATCTTCGCGTTCTTCTCCGCCACGCCGATGACGACGAGCGTGTTCGGGTTCTTGGTGAGCGCCTTCGAGATCGTCTCGGCCTCCTCGGGCCCTTCGGCCCGATGCACGACGAGCTTGACGTCGCCGATGCAGGTCGCCTTCTCCAGCAAGGCCTTCGCCAGGTCTCGGTTTCGCGACTCCGTCAGGTCGGTAACCGCCCGGGTCTGCTCCCTGAGGTCAGATTGGAGCCTCGCAGACGTCTCGACCACCTTCTCGGTCGGGACGTTGAGCCTCTCCGAGAGCTCCTCTAGTACGTCCTTGTCGCGCTGCATCTCTTCCACGGCGGCCATGCCGGACGAGTACTCGATCCTGACGATGCCGTCCTGGATGCGTTTCGTCCGGCGGATCCTGATGGAGCCGACGAAGCCGGTGGATTTGCAGTGCAGGCCACCGCACGCCTCGGCGTCCAGGCCGAGTATCTCGACGACCCGGATCGTCTTCCCCGGCACCGCACCTCCCTGGTAGAGTCTGTAGCCGTGGAGCCTCTCCGCCTCGTCCCTCTGCATGAATTGTATCCTGATCTTGAGATCATCGAGGATGACGCGGTTGACCTTGCGTTCGAGCTCGTCCCTCTGAGCCTGGGTCAGGTTCTCGAAATGGGTGATGTCCAGCCTGCCCTCGACCTCTGACTTGTGGGCTCCGGCTTGCCAGACGTGATTGCCGAACATGCTCCGCGCCACGCCATTGATGATATGGGCGCTGGTGTGGTGGCGCATGAGGCGTTCTCGTCTCTCCTTCTGGATAATTCCCTTGACGACCTGCCCCTTTTTCGGAGCGGGACCATCGATGAAGTGGAGCACCGAGCTGTTGACCTTGATGACCTTCTTGATGGCATGTCCGTCAAGCGTCCCGAGATCCCATTCCTGCCCGCCACCCTCGGGATAGAAGCAGGTCCGGTCCAGGATGATCCCGCCCTGAACGACCTCGAGGACCTTTCCTTCGAACTGTAGCATGTCGACGTCCTCGTAGTAGAGAAGGCGCGTCGGTGGAAGATGTTCAGGATAGGCCTGGGCGGCCTTCTCCTCCTCCGGTTCCGGCTTTTCGTGGCGGGCGGCGACCTGCTTGTAGAAGTCGTCCGGCACATCCACCGGGATCGTCGAGAACTCCTTGACCAGCTCGGGGTTCAGGCCGTGCGAATCGTAGAGTTCGATGAGCTTCTCGGTCGAGATGGCCTCGCCCTTCTTCAGCTCCTTCACGATCCTGTCGACGAGCTGCCTGCCCCGCACCAGCGTCTCTCTGTAGCGCTCCACTTCGACCCTGACCAAGCTCAGAATATCCTCCTTGTTCTCGACCAGTTCAGGGAAGATTCCGGCGAAGTAGTCTATCTGGTCGCCGACGACCTCGGCTAGGTCGATATCGACGCCCAGTGATCGGATCGAGCGAAGCGCTCTCCGGACGAGCATCCTGGCGAAGTATCCCTCCCTTACGTTCGAGGGGACCACCCCGTCGTTGAGCAGCAAGGCGAGGGCGCGTGAGTGGTCGCAGATCACGTAGACGTCCTCGAGCGGGCTGACAATCGTCATCAGCTGGTTGTAGGTGATGCCCATCCGGGCCGCGGTCTGCTCTCGGATGCTGCGTACGTCGGCGGCCGTCTTAGCGTTCGTCATCCCGGCGACCTTGGAGTACTCCTCGAGCACCTTCGAGTCGGCATTGACCGACGCCTTCTTCTTCAACCGCTCGAGCACCGGCCCAAACACGGCCTCATAGGCGGAGGAGGATCCTTGGGACACCCACGTCATCCTTTCCAGGCCGTACCCGGTGTCCACGACCGTCATCGACATCGGCTTGTTGCCCTCTGGCCCGACGTTGTACATCATGAAGACGAGGGTGGCGACCTCGGCGCCGTCGATGATGACCTCGAGGCATGGCCCCGCATTCCCGCCGCCCTCCCACCATTCCTCGACATAGCGCATCCGACCGGAGTCGACGCCCAGGCGCTTCGTGAAGAACTCGTGGCAGAGCTCGACCGTCCGGTCCTTGAAGTAGATTTCCTTGCCCTTCTTGTTGAAGACGTGGTGGGCACACATCTCGAAGAACGTGAGATGCCGGCCGGTCTTTCCGACGTTATCGATGTCGTTGAACCTAACGCATGTCTGTGAGATAGTGAGCGGATTTCCGGGCGGCTCGATGACCTCGTTGAGCACCCAGGGCTGGAAGTCGTATATCGAGGCTTGGGTGAAGAAGACGTCGTCCCTCCAGCGAGCGACCATCGGGTAGCGGCTGACCCGGGTGTGGCCGTGCGACTCGAAGAACGAGAGGAATTCCTCCCTCATCTCATGCAGACCGAGGCTCCTTTTCATCGGAGAGTTGCCGATGAAGGTGTATTCCTCGCACGGGGGCTCGCCGCAGGTCTCCCACTTGCCAGTGGACCAGAAGTGCCTCCCGCACTTGGGGCACTTCCTCCGGACGGACTTGTTGTCGAGGAAGAAGGCGAGCCTGAACTCCGCTGGGTCCATGTTTGGCGACAATGAGGCGGTTCTTATTTGAACCTTTGCCGCGGCCCGAAGCAGCGTCTGGATGGACGAGAGTTAGATGAGATACTTGTTCTCCGAGTAGTCGACGGGCACGTCGATCACCGCGAGCTCGTCGGCGGACAGGGCCTGCCTCAGCGCCTCCTTCAGTTCGGACGCTGTCTCGACCCTGTACCCTTTCGCCCCGAACGAGCGAGCCAGTTCGACCATGTTCGGGTTGTCGAAGCGGGTGTCGTATGCCCTGCCGTAGGCCTTCTCATGCTTCACCCTGATCAGGCCGAGATCTCGATCGTTGAAGACGACCGTCGCGAACCTGATCCCGAGGCGCTTGGCCGTCTCCAATTCGGCAATGGACATCATCAGCCCGGCATCGCCCACCGCGGCGACGACCTTCTTCGACGGGTTCGCGAGCTTGGCTGCGATCGCCGTGGGAAGACCGATGCCCATCGGGATCAGGCCGTTCGAGAGCAGCAGCGTGTTCTCCTTGTACACCGGATAGAGCTTCGCCAGCCAGACCAGGTGCGCCCCGACGTCGCTGACGCAGATGTCCTCCTTCCCCAGCGCGCGCCGTATCGCCCTCACGACCAGCTGCGGCTTGACCGGGGTCTCGCCGATCGGGCACCTCTCCATACACCGGTTCAGGTCCTCCTTGAACTGCGTGGCCCAGTCTCGCTTGGGCTTCGGGTCTAGAGACAGGCGATCTAGGATTGAGCCGATGTCGCCCACAAGCTGCACGTCAGGTGCATAGTTCGGCACGCTCTCGGCCGGCAGGGCGTCGATGTGTACGATTGCCTTGTGGGCCCCGACGTTCCAGAACGAGGGCGCGAACTCCGGAAGGTCGAAGCCGACGAGGAACACCGCGTCCGACTCCTCGAACGCGAGGCGCACGAAGTCACCGGACCTGAGCCCGACGGTGTTGAGCGAGAGCTCGTCCTCGTATGAGATCATCCCCGCCCCGTGCCAGCTATGCACGATCGGGATGTGCCAACGATGCACGAACCGCTGCAGTCTGAGGACGGCGTTCGCGCGGATGACCCCCGCACCTGCGAAGACCAGGGGCTTCCTGCTGTTCGCCAGGATGTCGCGCACGCTCTCTATCGCCGCAAGCTCGGTGCGCAGATGGTGGACGTGGCCCTTCACCGACGGCTCGCCCTTCGCCTCCTCTCTCATCACGTCCTCGGGCAGCTCCATCAAGACCGGCCCCGGCCTCTCGGCGGTCGCGATGTCGAAGGCCCGCCTCACCTGGACCGGGATCCTCGAGGTGGTCCTCACGCTGAACGATTCCTTCGTCACCGGCCGGTACATCTGGACTAGGTCGATGTACTGCTTCTGCGGATGGTAGGCGCGCTCCGCTCCCGCCTGGCCGGCGATCGCGACTACCGGATAGTAGCTCAGGAAGGCCTCCGCCACCCCGGTGACCATGTTCGTCGCGCCCGGCCCCAACGTCGAGAGGCAGACCTGTGGTTTCCCGGTCAGTCGTGCACAGGCGCTCGCCATGAAGGCCGCCGAGTTCTCGTGCTTGGTCAGGACGAACTTGATCTTCGAATCGATCAGGGCGTCCATGACGTCGATGTTCTCCTCGCCAGGGATGCCGAATATTCTGGTGATCCCCTCCGATTCGAGGCATTTGACGAGAAGGTCCGCACCGCGCATGCTCTCACTCGAACGTGTCCGCTCTCTTCTGGTAGAGGCGGTCGACCGCTTCAAGGATGGCCTTCTCGACCTCTCCGGTTATTACATAGGCGGCGATCCCGTTGTCCTTCAATGCCTTGATCGCCCGTTCACCGAACTCGGTAGCGATGACAGCGTCATGGCCAGCGAGGGCGTGAGCCGTGCCCTCCAGTTTCTCCCGGTGGATCGCCCCGGCGACCGGTTCGTCCATGTGCGCCTCCACCTTGACCTGTCCCGATTGGACTATGTTGCGGTCCTCCACCATGAACGAGTAGAACGACTCTGTCTGGCCGAAGCCCTGATCGACCGCTCTGCCATCGCTCGTCGCCACGGCGATCCTGTACCTCTCCTTTCCGCCGAACTCGAGAGTGACCGGCGTTTCAGGCACCTCCTCTTTCATCTCGCAGGTGAAGCCTGCGAACTCGGCCGACCGGTCCTCTCCCAAGAGTCCGATCGCGTCCGCCCGGCACTGGCGGCAGTGGCGCATCTGCTTTATCTTGGGCTCGCAGAGCTCCTGAAGATCCTTCCTCTCCCGCGGTGTCGGGGCGCGGAGATTGGCGAAATGAGTTCCCGGGACGGGTATGAGGGGAATGATGTTGACGATGTACGCGCCCAGCTCCTTGACCTTCTTCGCGACCTCCGGGATGTGGTCCGCGTTCACGTCTGGCACCATGACGGTGTTGATCTTCACGAGCATGCCGGCTTCGGCCGCCCTTCGGACGCCTTCCATCTGGTTCTCGAGCAGGCGCTTCGCCGCCTCAACGCCGCGGAGCACCTTGCCCTCGTAGAC
>JAJRAL010000128.1 GCA_028679935.1 Methanomassiliicoccales archaeon
GCCCGCCGACTTCACGAAGATGATCGAGGGGGTCAGGAAGGTAACGAAGGGCGGGCCGATATACTCGCACTTCTCGGGCGTCGAGCACGAGGATGGGAACGAGAAGAGGCTCACCCCGATCAAGAAGGGCGATCTGAGGTTCGAGCCGCTCGCGGAATGCATCCTCGACAACGAATACGACGTCACGGTGATCTCGTCGTCGCCGTTGCTGGAGCACGACGCGATGTACATGAAGGTCATCCTCGAGCGACTTCTGGCCAAGCGGGTCGCGAAAGAGGTAAAGGTTCCGAAGAAGGGTGGCTGAGCTTGAGGGGAGAGATCGAGAGCGCGATAGAGTACCTTCTGACCGCGACCCCCGTGAACCTCAGGATGGACGAGAAGGGGGTCGAGGCCATCGGCGAGATGGTGAAGGCCATCCTCCGAGCGAAAAAGATCTTCCTCTACGGCGTCGGGAGGTCCGGGCTAGTCGCCAAGGCTTTCGCGATCAGGCTCGTGCAGATCGGCCTCAACCCGTTCTTCGTCGGGGAGAGCAACACTCCGATGGTCGAGAGCGACTCCGTGGTGATCATCCTTTCCAACACTGGCCAAACGATGTCCGCCGTCCAGACCGCCAACATAACGCGCAGGATCGGGGCGACCGTGTTCGCGATCACCTCGGACAAGCACTCGAAGCTCGCGAGCGCCGCGTCGGAGGTCATCGTCATCGCCGACAAGGTGGGGAACGACGAGGAGAGGAGGACCTTCGCGCCGCTCGGGACCATCTTCGAGGAGGGATCGTCCCTCCTGCTAGACGCGATCACGACCATCCTGATGAAGAAGCTCGGGGAGACCGAGCAGACGATGAGGAAGAGGCACGCTATCTGGGTGTGACCTCGGCCGGGGGCTTTTTCTTCACGACCCTGACCCTCTTGACCCTCCTGGGGTCGTAGGGGGATTCCAGGTCGTGCCAGTAGACCGCGAAGTCGACGTGCGCGTACCCCTTCCCCCTGAGCCTGAACGCCTGGATCTCCTTGAGCAGCGGATCGATCACGACGGCGGTGTGGTAGCTCTCGCGGAAGGAGGCGAGCTGCGTCTTCAGGTCCGTCTGCGACATGAAGCACCCGTACCCGGGGTGCGAATGGTACCAGCCGACGATGACGTAGTCAAAGCCTGACGAGTCGAGCTCGGAGAACAGCTCAGAGTAGCTATCGCTGTCGAACCGGACCCTGTCCGAGGAGCTGAGCAGCGCGCCGGTGACGATGTCGCGGACGATCGCGAACCTGTGCCGCCCGTGCTCGCACACGTCGCCCAGCATGAATCCCATTGCCTCCTTCCCGAGGCGGCCGTACCTCTTCGCGTGGTTGACCATCTTCTCGGCCGAGACCTTGGAGATGTACAGGTCGAACGTTCCCTTCTTCGAAAGTACCCTGGAGTAGCTCGACTTCGACTCCTCGCTGAGCCAATCGTGCGGCATTATGTGCTCGTCGTCCGGAGGGTCGCGCTCGATCCGCGGCCTTTCGCGGGAGGAGACTATCGTGGGCCTAGCCGTCCCCATCGCCTCCCACGATCTTCGGATGGGACTTCGATGGCCTCACGGACGGCGGCGAGTACCGATGGCTTCTGAAGAACTCGGCGGCCCTCGTGCACGAATCGCTCCCGAACGGGTTGTCGGGGTTCGGGTTGACGAGGAGCGCCTCGAGCCCCCTGATGAAGGTGGCCAGGTTGGATCTGAAGTCCCAGTTCTCCAGGAGTTTCGTGCATACGTATCCGCCGTCCTCGGGCGACATTATGTTAGGGTGGAAGACCGGGGTCTGCCATTTCACGATCGGCTTCTCGTAGGGATAGTCCTCGGTGATTATTATCTGGAGCCGGTGGACATGCCTCGTCATCACCCTTTCCTCCTTCCAGACCGGACCCGGAACCCTGAGCAGCGATATGCTCATCGTAACGGGGATGGATTTCAGCGTCGGGTCGGAGACCTCTATGTGGTGGGAGAGCTCACGTTGGCAGGCGATTATCTCGTTCTTCAACCTCGACCGCAGGATCTCCGGCGGGAGAGGCATCTGCCTATCCACCTTCCGGATCCGGGATGAGCTCCAGGACATCGCCCGAGACCAGCGGGGCGTCCTTCACGGATATCCCTCCGCCGAGGACCTTCTTTCCCCTGCGGAGCACGTACGCTCCCGGATCCTTGTGCCAGAACGATGCGGCGCTCTCGATGATCTCGTTGACTGTGTTCTCGGACTCGAGCTCCATGTCGATCGTGGATCCTGTCTCGGCGTTCTTGATTTTCAGGACTATGCTCAGGCATATCACCTGCTCTCGCCAGCGGTCTTGGGTATAAAAATGATGTCGGCTAATTGTAGCCATAACCCGAGGCGTCAGTCTGGCTTGGGGTGGTTCGGGCAATTGGGATCGACGTCCACCTCCAAAAGCTCGACCGAGCTCCTGAGGCCGTCGTAGTAGATCATCTGACCCTCAAGAGGCGCGATCTTGGGAGAGAGGAGGCGCAGCCCCTCCCTCACCGCGAGTGCTGCCACGACGCTCGTCGTCGTGATCTCGGCCGGGACCGGGGGCGTGAAGAAGCTCACGGACGAGCCTGTGCATGAGTATCTGAGAGCGGCGATCCTCGAATGCGTGATGTTCGAAGCGCATTCGACGCATGCGCCCGAGGGAGGGATGGAGACGAAAATCTTGCCGATGGTGCCCTGCATGCCAGTGTCGATGTAGGGCTTCCCGGCGAGCCTGGCATGGGAGTTGGCGTGAAGGCGGGCGTTGAAATTGTCCAGGCACCCGAATATCAGGTCGTGCTCCCGAAAGGTATCAGGGGGCACATCCTCGACGCGCTTCGCGATCGGGGTGGCTTTGAGGTTTGGCACCAGCGCTGCGACGGCGTTCTCTAGGCGGTCGGCCTTGCCCTTCCTCTGCAGAGCGTCCATCTCGGTGAAGAATACGCACC
>JAJRAL010000226.1 GCA_028679935.1 Methanomassiliicoccales archaeon
CAAAGGACCACAACATCAGCCTGCGCCAGATGGCGATCGACAGTGGGTTGAAGCTCAATGAGTACGGCCTCTTCCGCAAAGAGTCGGGGGAGGTCATGGCCAGAGAGAAAGAGGAGGATATTTACAAGGCGCTCGGCCTGGAGATCATGCCCCCGGAGATCAGGGAGAACAACGGCGAGATCGAGGCCTCCCTGAAGCACAAGCTGCCCAAGCTCGTCGAGCTCAAGGACATCAAGGGGGACTTCCACGTCCACACGAACGCGAGCGATGGGAATGCGACGATGGAGGAGATTGCCTACGCCTGCAAGCGCCGTGGCTACGAATACGTCGGCATCACCGACCACTCGGAGGGGCTGAAAGTGGCGAACGGCCTGTCGGTCGAGAGGCTGAAGGGCAGCGTCGACGTCGCCAAGAACCTCTCCAAGCTGCTGCCAGAGGTCCGAGTCCTGGTCGGAACGGAGGTCGAGATAGAGGACGACGGCAGACTCGGCTATCCGAGCTCGGCGCTGAAGGATCTCGACTTCGTCCTGGGTTCGGTGCACTCGAAGTTCAACATGGGCGAGAAGCAGATGACCGAACGCGTCCTGACGGCGATCTCGAACGAGCACCTGACGATCCTGGGCCATCCGACCGGGAGGGTGCTGGAGCAGCGCGAGCCCTATGCGATAGACCTCGATAGGGTGATGAGGGCGGCAAAGGACAATGGAGTGTGCCTAGAGCTGAACGCCTTCCCGGAGAGGCTGGACCTCAAGGACACGCACTGCCGTAAGGCGAAGGAGATCGGGACGATGATCGCGATCGGGACGGACTCGCATGCCGTCGCGCACCTGGACAATATGCTCTACGGCGTAGCCACAGGAAGGAGAGGCTGGCTCGAGCCCGACGACGTTCTCAACACCAAGTCGCTCAAGGCCCTGGAGAAATTCCTGGCGAAGTGATCACGGTCCATCGGAATGAGCCGGTCCGCCCTGAGAGACAGGCTTAATGCCGGGATACTGGGATTACTATCGCCCTGGAGGACACAAGATGAGATCGGAGCAGGCGGCAGAGGCGATCAAATGCATGAGGATACGCGGGGCCGCCGAAATCGCGCGGACCGGGGCTGAGGCGCTCAAGGAGGAAGCGATTGCATTCAAGGGGAAGGACCTTGCCGCATTCAGATCTCGGATGGGCGCCGCGAAGCAGACACTACTCGCTTCGCGTCCGACGGCCGTCTCGCTCTCGAACGCGGTGAACTCGGTCTTCAAGAACACCGCCAACGCATCATCGGTCGAAGAATTCCGCCATCTCGTGATCGCGAACGCCGACGACTTCGTCAAGCGATCGAGAGAGGCCATCGGCATCATCGGCCGTTTCGGGGCAGGCAGACTCCGGGACGGTGACAAAGTCCTCACCCACTGCAACAGCAAGGCCGCGCTGGCCGCTATCATCGAGGCGCATAGGGAAAGGAAGCGGCTCGAGGTGTATGCGACCGAATCGAGGCCGTGGAGGCAGGGGCTTCTGACGGTCAAAGACCTAAGTGATGCAGGCATCGAGGCGAGCCTGATCGTCGACAGCGCCGCCAGATGGGTCATGAAGCGCATGGACGCGGTCGTCGTCGGGGCAGACACCGTCTGCTCGAACGGCGCGGTCGTCAACAAGATCGGCACGTCACAGATCGCCCTCGTTGCGCACGAGGCAAGGGTCCCTATGATGGTCTGCGCCGAGACGTTCAAGTTCTCGCCGAGGACGCTCTACGGCGAGCTGGTGGAGATCGAGGAGAGGGGTTCGAGCGAGATCGTCAAGGAGGGCGAGGTGCCCCCGGGAACGAAGGTCCTCAATCCGGTCTTCGACGCAACGCCACCGGAGTACATCGACGCCATCGTTACTGAGGTCGGCGTCATCCCGCCCTTCGCCGCCTACGAGATAATCATCAAGGAGCTCGGCCAGGAGGCGCTCTTCGAGGGTGGCCGGGAAGGGCGATGATCTCGATGGAATACTCCGAGAAATACCTGCACCTGGGAGAGAGGGTCGATCCGGACAGCCACGTCTTCTGCACGTACAAGGTCACCACCGAACTCGACATGAAGCGGGCCGCGGCCGCGATCGCCACCGAGGAATCGACCGGAACCTGGACCGGAATCAACACCCTGACGGACAAGGTGTTCGAGAAGTACGGCGCGAAGGTCATAGAGATCAAGGGCGACCTGGCCGTCATCGCCTACCCGGTCGAGGATCTCAGCCTCGAGATCGGCGGAGTTCCCCAGATACTGTCCGTGATCGCTGGGAACCTGTTCGGCCTGGATGTGCTCAGCGGCGTCCGTCTGGAGGATTGCGTCTTCCCGCATTCGGTCGTCTCGCAGTTCAAGGGCCCGAAGTTCGGAGTGAAGGGCATGCGCTCGATCCTGAAGCGGCCGACGAAGCCGTTGGTCGGGACTATAGTCAAACCGAAGATCGGGCTTCCGCCGAAGGGCTACGCCGACTACGTCTACGAGGCGGGCATGGGCGGGCTGACAAACGGCAAGGACGATGAGACCCTCGTCGACCAGAAGTTCTGCCCCCTGGAGGAGAGAGTCGTAGCGATTGCGGAGGCGCTCGACCGGGTGAAGCAGGACAGCGGCCACGTCATGCTGCACGCCATCAACATCTCGTCCCGCGCGGACGGCATCGTCGAGGTGGCGGAGAGGGCGCAGCAGCTAGGCGCGACGGAGCTGATGGTCGATGTGCTCACCTGCGGCTTCGCCGCTGTCCAAGCTCTGGCCGAGGATCAGTCGATCAAGGTCCCGATCCACGTCCACCGCACGATGCACGGGGCGTTCACCCGAAACAAGAGCCACGGCATAGCCTGGTGCGTCATGGCGGAGCTGACTAGGATGTGCGGCGGTGACGCGCTGCACATCGGCACCTACGGCGTCGGCAAGATGCACGGCGACCCCAAGGAGGACCTCGCCTCGCAGCACGTCTGCCAGGACAAGATGGGAGGGCTGAAGCCGGTCATGTGCGTCGCCTCCGGGGGCGTGCATCCGGCCCTCGTCCATCGGATAATCAAGATCGGCGGGAAGGACATCCAGATTCAGGCCGGCGGCGGGGTCGCCGGTCATCCCATGGGAGTGAGAGGGGGTGCGAGGGCGATGGTCCAGGCGGTAGACGCGGCCGTCGCCGGAATCGAACCGGAGAAATACGCCAAGGGGCATGAGGAGCTGCGCCTGGCGCTGCAGAAATGGGGTTGAACCAGAATGAAGCTCAAGGCCAAGTACATCGACATGGACACCGGCGAGATAACCGCTCTCCTGCACGTGGACGACTGCATGGAGATGGGAGTGGCGGAGCAGGACCGAGTTCGCGTCAAGCACGAGTCCTCGACCGTGATCGCAATCGTGCAGACGACCGACACGTACCTGGCGAAGGGCGAGATCGGCCTTCTTGGCAGGGCGTTCAACTACATCGGCCCGGAGGCGGGCGAGCTTCTCGACGTTGTCCCGACCGGGAAGCCGGAGTCGATCGAGTACATCCGCAAGAAGATGGACGACCAGCAACTGACCAAGGATGAGATACGGGTCCTAGTCTCGGACATCGCCATGCGTTCGTTGTCGAGCGTCGAGCTCGCATCGTATGTCACCGCCCTCCACATCAACGGCATGAACCTGAGGGAGACGGCCGACCTGACCCTGGCGATGGTCGATACGGGGGAGACGATCAAGTTCGACCGCTCCCCGGTCTTCGATTTCCACTCGGTCGGGGGCGTCCCAGGCAACAAGGTCACGTTGGTGGTCGTGCCGATCGTGGCGGCCGCCGGACTGCTCATCCCCAAGACCTCATCCAGGGCGATCAGCTCCGCCGCGGGTACCGCGGACATCGTCGAGACCTTCGCCAAGGTCGACTTCAGCGCGAACGAGCTCAAGCACATCGCCGAAACGGTCGGCGGAATCATGGCCTGGGGCGGAGGATTGAACCTGGCGCCTGCGGATGATGTCATAATCAAGGTCGAGTACCCACTGGGCATCGACCCCCACGCGCAGCTGCTCGCCTCGGTGATGTCGAAGAAGAAGGCGGTCGGAGCGGACTTTCTCCTGATCGATATACCGATGGGGAACGGGACCAAGGTCCCCACGATGGAAATGGCCAAGGCCTACGCGCGGGACTTCATCGACCTAGGCGAGAGGCTGGGGATCAAGGTCGAATGTGCCATCACCTACGGCGGGCAGCCGGTCGGCAGGGCGATCGGCCCGAAGCTAGAGGCGCGCGAGGCGCTGATGGTGCTGGAGGGCAAGGACTCGCCGAACAGCGTCGTCGAGAAGGCGACCAGCCTGGCCGGGATACTTCTGGAGATGGGAGGCATCCCCAACGGTGAGCAGAAGGCACGCGAACTCCTCTCGTCGGGCAAGGCGCTGGCGAAGTTCCGCGAGATCGTCGCGGCGCAGGGCGGCAAGGCCGACATCAAATCGTCGAACCTCGAGCCTGGCAAGTACACCTTCGACCTCCCGGCGCAGAAATCCGGCTACGTGAATTCGATCAACAACAAGCAGCTGGTGAAGATCGCGCGGGCGGCCGGCGCACCGAGGGACAAGGGGGCCGGGGTCTACATCCACATGAAGGAGGGGAGCAAGGTCGATGCGGGCGAATCGGTGATGACCGTCTACGCGGACAACGAAGCGAAGCTGCAAGAGGCGATCAGCCAATGCCGCAAGCTAGCGCCGATCAGCACCGAGGGCATGGTGCTCGCCCGCGTCCCCGGGTTCAAGGGCCTGCGCGTCTGACCTTTCGCTTCGACTGGAGCGCCTGGCCCATCGTTATCTCGCCTCTAGCAACGGCAGTGGCGAGCTCGGCGGAGATCGTCACCCGCCCCTTCGACTCGATGCGGGAGAGCCTCTGGATATCCCGGATTTCGCCGGGGGTAGGGTTCAGGTCCGGAAGGCTCTCCAATCTCTCGCCCTTCGTCATCGCGATGCGCTTCGCCGCCTCGACGTCGTCCCGTTTCCGGCCGGTCGTGCCCGTCTCGTCGACGACCTCCACCTCGTCCACCAAGCCCCAGATCGAGCGTATCACCCGGTCCCTCTTCGTCGCGTCCCCGTGGCCCACTCTCGCCAACGAGTGCGCGTATCTGAGGCATGAAAGGAGCTTGCCCACCGACTCCGCGGCCTTCTCCGGCGAGTCCACCTCATCCGTCGCGAGCAGCCTACCCTCGCCGTAGATCGCTATCCCCGTCGTCGAGCCTGGGTCCAACCCCAGTACCACAGTTCGGACCCTTGTCCCGCCGGCGAGAACGCATCTGGCGACGTTGATCGCCGTCTCGGCGTCCTCGGTCGCGACCAGGGGCTCGAAGTCGATCGCATCCGCCTCGCCGGGCGTGGTGATGACCACGCCGACGTTCGCCGGAACGTTCCTTCCCCTCTCGAGGGAGACGAATTCCAGGCCGCGCTCCTTGAGGCTCCTCACCAGCTCGTAGAAGAAGTGGAAATCCTCGGTGAGGACGCCTATCACTTTCATGTCGACGTTGTCAGCATTCGCTCGGCGCATAATCCTTTCTAGCTCTTGGCGGGCCCCGCCTCGACGCGGTCCTTGGCCTCGTTCATCCGACCTTTGAGGAGGAGGTATCCCAGGGCGCTAAGGAAGGCGAAGGCGGCGATTCCTCCCCAGAGCAAATACGGAACGCCGACGAACGCATCCATCAGTATCCCGCCCACGAACGGGCCCATGCTCCAGCCGAACTGCTGGAACAGCCCGAACACGCCCATATACCTGCCCCGTTTGTCCTCCGGAGATAGGTTTGCCACTAGGTTCATCGACGCGGGCGAGACGACAATCTCGCCCATGCTGATGACCACCATGCAGAGCGCCAGAGTGAAGAAGCTTGAGGAGAAGGCGACGGCGAAGTAGCCGAGGGCGTAGAGGATCGCCCCGACCGCGATCGCGGATGTCATGCGGTAGTGCGAGATGAGACGGGCGACCGGCATCTGGATGAAGACGACCATGATGCCATTGATAGCGAAGAGGTAGCCGACCTCGGCGATCTGGATCCCGACGACGCTCTGCGAATAGACGGAGTAAACCGACGACATCTGCGCCACGCAGACGAAGAGCAGCGCCGAGATGAGGCAGAAGGCGCCGAACTGCCGGTCCTTCCTGATGTTCAGCAGGTCGGTGATGCTGAACTGTTGCCGCGAGAGAGAGGAGCGCTTAGACTCTGACACGAAAAGCAGGACGATGAAGGCCACGGTGAACGCGGTCATCGCAGTGAGCAGGAAGAGCGTCGAGTAGCCCATAATCGCGAGCAGCCCACCGAGCAGCGGACCGACCGTCCAACCCAGGTTCTGGCCGATACGCAGCAGCCCATAGGCCTCAAGCCTCCGGCTCGGCTCGCACAGGTCGGCGACCATCGCGTTGGAAGCGGGGTCGAAGAACGCGCCCACGAAGTTGCTCATCCAGACGAGGACGAACATCATCTCGAACGAGCCCGCCGAGGCGATGACGATGCTCAGAAGGACGAACACCCCCGCCCTGATGCCCATCGAACCGATCATCACCCTACGCCGGCCGAACCGGTCGGCTAGCTCCCCTCCGAGGAGCTGCCCCGCGGCCCCGAGGATCGCCGAGACCAGGAAGACGAGGCCGATCGTCGTCATCGAGATGCCCTGGCCGTAGAAATAGATCGAAAGGAAGGGCATCACGATCGAGAAGCCGGTGGCCGAGATGATCCTCCCGACGAAGAGTATCCAGAGCCTCCGGTCGAAGTGGCCGGCGAACTGCGACGTGAAGATCCTCATCGGATTGTGGCTCATGGACGACCTGGGTTTTGGGTGGAGATGGACGGGACTACAAAAAGCCTTGTACCTCGAAACTTCGTCGAGGCGAGATACTGGACCCGGCTTACTGGACCATTAGGATTAAATCGGAGGCGATGTGATTGGTCGGCAGGTAACACCGAATTGGGGCCCCTGGAAAGGAGGTCCCGGCCATTCACTGGACGGGTAGGGGGTCCCCGGACGTACGCGAGAACGGATGATAGAATGAACGGCGGGACGAAGATCGTCATCTGCGAAATACTGCGAGCCGAGGCTATCGCGGCGCTCCGTCAGGAGGGACTTGAAGGGGGTGAGCTAGTCTCATTGCCGCCGCTCGAAGCCGGCGGCAACGGCGTTCGCGTACCGATGGAACGCCTCTCCCCGACCGACGCGATCTGCGTGCTCACCGGCGACTGCCTTCCTTCCGGTATCACGCTGCCGGACGAATATCGCTTCGTTCACACTTTGAGGACGAATCGGGCATACGAACTCGTTGGCACGAAGGCCGTCCTCGACCAGTTGATCTTCGAGGGGGCGAGCATCGTCCTGCCCGGCTGGATCGCCAATTGGAGATCCTATCTGAAAGTCAAGGACGAGAAGCTCTTCCGCCAGGGATTCCAACAGACGGCCGCCAAGATAGTCATGCTCGACACAGGCTCGGGGGGTGGAACTTCCGCGGAACTGAAGGAGTTTGGCAGGTTCGTCCGACTCCCCTACGAGATCGTGCCTGTCGGACTGGAACTCTTCGCGTCACGTCTGGCGAAGGGTGTTCTGATTGCGAACCTGCTGAGGGAGCAGGCGAAGCGCCGTGCCCTCGAATCGACTAGGGTCAGCCCCTGAACCGGTCGAGCAGGCCCTTCTTCTCGCCCTCTAGCTCGGAGAACTTCTTCAGCAGCGCCTTCTGCTCCGCGGTGAGCTTCTTCGGCACCTTGATCTGGACACGGACGAACTGGTCCCCCTTGCCTCTCTCGCCGAGCCTCGGCAAGCCGTTTCCCCTCATTCGGAAGACCGAGTCGCCTTGGGTCCCGGGCGGGATGTGGAGCATCGCCTTCCCGTTGATGGTCGGCACCTCGGTGTCCGCTCCCATCGCGGCCTCCGCGAAGCTCACCGGGAGCTCGATCCAGAGGTCCGGCCCCTCGCGCTTGAAGAATTCGTGAGGCCTAATGTGAACGACGACGAACAGGTCCCCCGGGGGCCCGCCGTCCGGACTGACATCACCAGCAGCGGGCACGCGCAGCCTCATCCCATCGTCTATTCCCGGCGGGATGTCCACACTGAGCTTCTGGGTCCTGACCTGCTGCCCCCTGCCGCCGCACTCCGGGCAGCGCGCCTCGGCCAATTGCCCCCTTCCGCCGCAGCGTGGGCACGGGGTGATGCTGACGAAGCGGCTGTACCCGCGCTGCTGCACGTTCTGGATCTGTCCCTTGCCTCCGCAGTTCGGGCACTGAGTGAGCTTGCCTCCCTTCGCCCCCGTCCCATGGCAGGCCTCGCAGGCGACCGCGTGAGGTACCTGCACCTCGCGGCTCTCGCCCTTCGACGCCTCCTCGAGCGAGATCTCGACTTCATATCGGAGGGATTGGCCCTGGTGCGGCCCGGTCCTCCTCCTTCCTCCCCCGAACAGCGCGTCGAACAGGCTTCCCCCGAACCCGAAGTTGCCCATGTCCCCGAAGATGTCGCTGACGTCCTGGGCGTGGGTGAAGTCGCTCCATTGGAACCCGCCTTGGCCGAACTGCCCCGACAGGCCCGCGAACCCATATTGGTCGTAGAGCTTCCTCTTCTCCGGGTCGACCAGGACTTCGTACGCCTCGGAGATTTCCTTGAACCTCTCCTCGGCCTCCGTCTTGTCCTCCTTCGTCACGTCGGGATGATACTTGCGCGCCAGCGTACGGTACGCCTTCTTGATGTCGTCGGGCGAGGCGCCCTTCGCCACCCCGAGGACCTCGTAATAGTCTTTCTTCTCCGCCAAAGGTTCACTTCTTCTCGTCGTCGTCGACTATCTTGTAATCCGCGTCCATGTACGGGCCCTTGTCCCCGCCCTGGCCTTGACCGGGCTCGCTAGGCGGCGGGCCCTGTTGCTGCTGCTCCTGCCCTTGGCCTTTCTGAGACGCCTCGGAGTAGATGCGGGCCGAGACCTTGTACGTCTCCTTGACCACCGCCTCCATCTTCGCCTTGATCTGGGCGATGTCGCCGCCCTTGAGCGACTCCTTGAGCTCCTCGAGCGCCTTCTGGATCGCCTCACGCTCCTCGGGCTTGATCTTGTCCGCCTGGTCGACCAGCATCTTCTCCGTCGTGTAGACCAGAGTGTCCGCCTGGTTCATCGTGTCGACCTTCTCCTTGCGCTTCTTGTCGTCCTCGGCGAACCTCTCCGCCTCCTTGACCATGCGGTCGATCTCGCTCTTCTCGAGCTTCTTCGAGGCGGTGATGGTGATCTTCTGCTCCTTGCCGGTGCCGAGGTCCTTCGCGTTCACGTTCAGGATGCCGTTCGCGTCGATGTCGAAGGTGACCTCGATCTGCGGGACGCCGCGCGGCGCCGGGAGCAGACCCGAGAGCACGAAGCGGCCGAGCGAGACGTTGTCCGCGGCCATCTCCCTCTCGCCTTGGAACACGTGTATCTCCACCGATGGCTGGTTGTCCGAGGCCGTCGAGAATACCTGCGACTTGCGGGTCGGGATGGTGGTGTTGCGCTCGATGAGCTTCGTCGCGACGCCGCCAAGAGTCTCGATGCCGAGCGAGAGTGGCGTGACGTCGAGCAACAGTACGTCCTTGACTTCGCCCGAGAGCACCGCGCCCTGGATCGCCGCCCCCATCGCCACGCACTCCATCGGGTCCACGCCGCGCTGTATCTTCTTGCCGGCGTAGCCCTCGACGAAGTGTTGCACTATCGGCATGCGCGTCGGCCCGCCGACTAGGATGATCGCATCGATCTGGTCCGCCCCGAGCTTGGCGTCGCCTAGGGCCCTCTGCATCGGCCCCTTGCAGCGCTCGATGATCGGATTCACGAGCTCCTCCAGCTTCGCCCGGGTGACGTTCATCGAGAGGTGCTTCGGGCCGCTGGCGTCGGCGGTGATGAACGGGAGGTTGATCTCCGTCGTCATCGTCGTCGAGAGCTCGATCTTCGACTTCTCGCAGGCCTCCCTGACGCGCCACATCGCCATCTTGTCCTTCGTCAGGTCGATGCCGGTGTCCGTCTTGAACTGCCCCGCGACGAATTTCATCATCGCCTCGTCCATGTCGGTGCCGCCGAGCTGCGTGTCGCCGCTGGTGGCGATGACCTCGAAGACACCATGCGCGAACTCCATGATCGTGACGTCGAGCGTGCCACCCCCGAGGTCGAAGACTAGGATGCGCTGCTCCTTCTCGGACTTGTCGAGACCGTACGCAAGCGCCGCCGCCGTCGGCTCGTTGATGATGCGCACGACCTCCAGCCCGGCGATCGTCCCCGCGTCTTTGGTCGCCTGCCGCTGGTTATCGTTGAAGTATGCCGGCACGGTGATGACGGCCTTGCTGACCGGTTCGCTCAAGTACGCCTCGGCGTCCCTCTTGATCTTCTGCAGGATGAAAGCAGAGATCTGCTGCGGCGAGTACTCCTTGCCGTAGACCTTGACCTTGTAGTCAGTGCCCATCTTCCGCTTGATCGCGGTTATCGTCCCCTCAGTGTTCGAGACCGCCTGGCGCTTCGCCGGCTCGCCCACCAGGAGCTCCTCGCCCTTGGTGAATGCGACGTACGAGGGGAACGCCTTCCCTCCAAGGCTCGTCCCCTCCGCGCTCGGAATGATCGCCGGCCTGCCGCCCTCCATCACCGCGGCCGCCGAGTTGCTCGTGCCCAGATCTATGCCAATGATCCTAGCCATTGTCCTTCACCTCTTCCGTAACCTTGCCTACCCTAACCTTGGCGTGGCGCAGGACCCGCGGTCCCACGCAGTAGCCCTTCTGGAACGTCTCCAATATCTTTCCTTCC
>JAJRAL010000040.1 GCA_028679935.1 Methanomassiliicoccales archaeon
GCGGACATGGAGTTCGTGCAGTTCCACCCGACGACGATGGTCGGGACGAACATCCTGATATCCGAGGCGGCGAGGGGCGAGGGAGGCATCCTGCTCAACTCGAAGGGCGATCGGTTCATGCAGCGCTACGCGCCGAAGAGCATCGACCTGGCGCCGCGGGACATCGTCACGAGGAGCATCCAGATGGAGCTCGAGGAGGGGCGAGGCCTCGGAGAGGAGAAGGACCACGTGGCGCTCGACCTGACGAAGCTCGGGCAGGACGTTCTGGTGCGAAAGCTGCCGCAGATCTACAAGCTGGCGCAGGACTTCCTCGACGTCGACGCGGCTGAGGAACCAATCCCGGTGCAGCCGGGGCAGCACTACACCATGGGCGGCGTGAGGACGACGAACGACGGCACGTCGTCGGTCAAGGGGCTGTTCGCCTGCGGGGAGTGCGCCTGCGTCTCGGTCCATGGGGCGAACCGGCTCGGAGGCAACTCCCTCGCCGATACTCTGGTATTCGGCAAGCTCGCCGGGGCGAAGGCCCTGGAGTTCGCCCGCAAGCTCAAGCTCAAGGGCGTTTCGAAGGAGGCGCTCGAGGCGGAGGAGGAGAAGGTCGACGCGCTGTTCCGCAACACCGGCGAGGACGCGGTCGAGGTCCGAAGACAGCTCCAGTCGCTGATGTGGAGCAAGGTCGGCATCTTCCGCACGGAGAAGGAGTTGGTGGATGCGAGGGAGGGCATCGCCGCACTCAAGGAGAAGTATCGGAACGTTTCGGTGAGAGATTCGAGCAGGACGTTCAACACTCTGCTTCCAGCAGCGATCGAGCTCGGCTTCATGCTCGACAACGCGGAGATGATCGCGCTCGGCGCGCACCTCAGGCAGGAGTCCAGAGGATCGCACTACCGGCGCGACTTCACCGAGCGCGACGACAGGAACTGGCTCAAGCACACGATCGCGACGTACGGCAAGGACGGGCCGGTCATTGAGCACGAACCGGTCAGGATCACCATGTTCGAGCCGCAGAGGAGGGTGTACTGATGCCGGCGAAGGAGGTGAGGCTGAGCGTCTACCGCTTCGACCCGCAGCGCGACGAGAAGGGCCACTACGACTCGTACTCAGTTCCGTTCAGGCAGAACCTGACGGTACTGGACGCGCTGAACTACGTCAAGGAGGAGGTCGACCCGACGCTCTCTTTCCGCCAGGCTTGTCGGGCGGCGATCTGCGGCTCCTGCGCGATTAGGATGAACAAGCGCTCCGGATTGGCTTGCCGGACGAGGATCACCGACGAGCTAATGTCCGACGTGATCGTGCTCGACCCGCTCTCGCACTTCAAGGTGATACGCGATCTGGTCGTCGACCTCGAGCCCTTCTACGTGAGGATGAACCAGGTCGAGCCGTATCTTGTCAGGGACAACGCCGTCGCCGTGACCGCGGAGGGAATGAAGGTAGACCCGGAGGCGCTGCTGGCGTCGAAGGCGATGCGCGATTGCATCACCTGCGGCGCGTGCTACTCCGACTGCAACGCCCTCGATGTGGATTCGAGCTTCCTCGGTCCGCAGGCGATCCTGAGCGCGTTGCGCTGGGCGAAGGATCCTAGAGACGTGGATGCGGGGAGGGCGGCGCAGGCGATCGAGATCGGGCTCTACAAGTGCCCGGTCGACCAGGAGTGCGAGTTCGCCTGCCCGAAGGACATACGAATCAGGAGGGAGGCGATCGAGCGGCTCAGGGAGATAGCCGTCGAGCAGGGCCACGCTCCGTTGCCGGAGCACAAGCGCCTGATCAACTCCGTGCTTACTACTGGAGGCGTAGTCTGCGTCACGACGAAGCCGGCGACGGAGATGTTCCCGGAGTACATCAAGGAATTCGATGGCGAGCCTCAGGCGACGATCGTCCTCTTCCTAGGCTGCATCATCAACCGCAGGAAGCAGAACGTGGCGAAGGCGATAATCAATATCCTACAGATGAACCGCGTGGCGGTGTACCTGCCGAGGAGGGCGCTGTGCTGCGGCTCGCCGTTCATGCGCGTGGGGCAGAGGTCGAGCATCAAGCCGTTCGTGGAGAACAACTTCAAGATCTTCAACGACTACGCGGCGAAGGGCGTGACGGACGTTCTTACATCGTGCTCGGGATGCAATTCGACGTTAAGGCACGACTTCCCGGTGCTGGCGAAGGAGTTCGGAATCCCGATGGACTTCAAGATCTACGACGTCGGCGAGTACATGGTCGACAAGATCGAGCTGAACACGAAGGACCTACGGGAGACGAAGGTAAAGGGCATGTACCACTACCCGTGCCACATCCGGGCCTCGGGACTTGCGGAGAGGATTTACATCGACCTGATGCACCGGATCCCCGGAGTGGAATTGGCGAAGGTGCCGCGCTCGGGGTACTGCTGCGGTGGCGGAGGGGGAGTGAGGGCGGCGTTCCCATCGCTGAGCGACAAGCTCGCGCTGAGGAGGATCGAAATCGCGCAGGAGTTCGGCGTGGACACGCTGATCACGAACTGCCCGTTCTGCGTGATGTCGTTCGAGAGAGTGCTAGAACAGAAGGAGAAGGCGGGAGAGAAGATCGACTTCCGCATCGTCGACTTCTACGAGATGTTCAGCGAGGCGTACGGGAAGAGCGCGACGTGCCCATCAACCTCTAGTGTTCCATGACCTTCGACCAAGGTCGATTTGACATTTCAGGTCGGAATTGCGATTGGAAATCAAGTCGCC
>JAJRAL010000232.1 GCA_028679935.1 Methanomassiliicoccales archaeon
ACCCAATCGTAGTTCGGATTGAGGGTTGTAACTCACCCTCATGAAGCTGGATTCCGTAGTAATCGCTTGTCAACATCAAGCGGTGAATATGCCCCTGCTCCTTGCACACACCGCCCGTCAAGCCACCCGAGTAGGGTCTCAGTAAGGATATCTCATCTTGGGGTTTTCGAACTGAGATTCTGCAAGGAGGGCTAAGTCGTAACAAGGTATCTGTAGGGGAACCTGCAGATGGATCACCTCCTACGTGCGCAAGGGGAGGCATTCGTGCCTCCCCAACCAATTCCCTTGGCAGGATATCAAGCACCAAACTGGTCATCGAGCGTCATCCGGATTTTCTGCAATTTGAATGACTAGCGGGGCCGCCGTTTCCATCGGCCGTTCCCGACCGGCCTCCGAGGCAAGCCATAAATACGCTCAATGGAATCTCCCAGTCCCGTGATTGGATGAAGTATATTTTTGTCACGGGGGGCGTTATATCTGGCCTCGGAAAGGGCATAACCTCTTCCTCGATCGGCCGGCTCCTGAAATCGAGGGGTCTGAAGGTCACGGCGATCAAGATCGACCCGTACCTGAACATCGACGCAGGGACGATGAACCCCTTCGAGCACGGCGAGGTCTTCGTCCTCGACGACGGCGGAGAGGTCGACCTCGACCTCGGCAACTACGAGAGATTCCTCGACATCAATCTCACCAGCGATCACAACATCACGACCGGCAAGGTCTACCGGTCGGTCATCGAGAAGGAAAGGACGGGCGAGTACCTCGGCAAGACCGTCCAGATTGTGCCCCACATCACCAACGAGATCAAGTGCATGATCCGGGCGGTGGCGGAGGCGACCGGAGCCGACGTCTGCATCGTAGAGCTCGGCGGGACGGTCGGTGACATCGAATCTATGCCGTTCCTCGAGGCGGTCAGGCAGATGAACACCGAGCTCGGGAGGGGAGAGAACTGCATGTTCGTGCACACCACCCTCGTTCCAATCCTCGGCACGGTCGGAGAGCAGAAGACGAAGCCGACGCAGCACTCGGTCAGGGAGCTGAGGGCGATCGGCGTCCAGCCGGACATGATCGTGGCGAGGGCGACTGAACCCCTCGAGTACGGCATCAAGCGCAAGATATCGCTGTTCTGCGACGTGCCGTTGGAGGCGGTGGTCTCCGCCCCGGACGCGAGGTCGATCTACCAGGTGCCCCTGACCCTCGAGGAGCAGGGAATAACGGACTACATCCTGAAGCGCCTGAACCTGGCGGGGGTGGAACAGGACATGGTCTGGTGGAGGGACTTCGTCGGCCGCATAATGAATCCGTCCAGGAATGTCACGATCGCCTGCGTAGGCAAGTACACCCACCTCGGCGATTCCTACATCTCGCACCATGAGGCGTTCCACCACGCCGGGGCGGAGCTGGACACGAAGGTGGGGATGATCTTCGTCGACTCCGAGGTAGTCCAGGAGAAGGGCGTCGTGCCGGAGCTCGCGAACGCGGACGGGATACTGATCCCAGGCGGATTCGGGAGCAGAGGGATCGAGGGCAAGATCATGACCGCGAGGTTCGCCCGTGAGAACATGATCCCGTTCCTAGGGGTCTGTCTGGGATTCCAGATGGCGACGATCGAGGTGGCGAGGACGCTTCTCGGAATGGAGCGGGCGAACACGACCGAGATCGACGCCGAGACGCCGTACCCCGTGATCGACCTCCTGCCGGAGCAGAGGGACGTGAAGAGGAAGGGCGCGACGATGAGGCTCGGAGCGCAGCCGGTCGTGGTCAGCGAGGGCAGCGGTGCCTTCGACCTGTACGGCAAGGCGCTGATCATGGAACGCCACCGACACCGCTACGAGGTCAATCCCAAGTACATCGAGAAGTTCGAATCGGTCGGATGGAAGTTCACCGGCAGATCGCCCGACGGGATCAAGATGGAGATCGGCGAGTTCGTAGGACACCCGTTCTTCGTGGCCTCGCAGTTCCACCCCGAGTTCAAGTCCAGGCCGGGCAAGGTCTCGCCGCTGCACTACGGGCTGGTGAGGGCCGCGGTCATGAAGAAGTACGGGACCTGAGCCAGTGTCGCGGCGGAACGCGATACCTTTATATGGACGGCGACTCTAGAGGGGGAAGATAGCATGCCTGACGATTACCTCTCACTGCTCGAAAGGGCAAAGGAAAAGCTTCCGGAGACGATCGAGAAGCACGAGCGCTTCACCGTCCCGGAGCCAGACGTCTTCCAGGAAGGCAAGACCACCGTCATCCGCAACTTCGGCGATATCGTCGAGTCCCTGAGGAGGGAGCCGGAGCACCTGGTCCAGTATCTCCTGCGAGAGCTCGGCACGCCCGGCCACATGGAGGGGCGGAGGCTGATCCTGAAGGCGAAGCTCGCCCCGCAGCAGATCACCGACCGGATCATGTCCTATACGGAGACATTCGTGCTCTGCTCAGAGTGCGGCAGGCCGGACACGCACATCAACAAGGAGGGACGCGTCCTGATCCTCGAGTGTGAGGCCTGCGGCGCCCACCGCCCGGTCAACGTGAGGAAGCAGGCCAAGGCGGCGGAGCAGGAAGCGATCGCCGAGGGCAACATCTACGAGATGATGATCGAGGACGTCGGCAAGAAGGGCGACGGAATCGCGCGCAAGGACAACATCATCATCTACGTCCCCGGCACGGTGAAGGGTTCTAGGGTCAGGGTCAAGGTCACGAAGAAGACCGGCACGGTCGCATTCGGAGTGGTGACTCAGGAGCCGGCGACGCGCTAGCGCCA
The DNA here is from genome assembly GCA_028679935.1 of Methanomassiliicoccales archaeon. Next base: position 2,750 of record JAJRAL010000232.1, read on the forward strand.
GGCTCAGGTTCTTCCGTCCGCAAGTGATAGCGGCGGCATTCCCGGGGAGGAGGATCTCAGGTGGCGCTCTCTAGCACGTCGAGGCAGTACATCGTCTTCCTGACCCTCACCAACCTGGCATTCTACGTCTTCCAGAGCTACTACATAATCTACCTCAGGGAGAGCGGGCTCAGCTTCACCGACATCAGCGTCATCTTCGCGGCGAACTTCATCGCCCTCGCCCTGATCTGCCTGGTCGCCGGCAACTTCGCCGACCGTCGCGGACGGAAGAAGGCCATCGTCATCGGCACGGTCATCAACGTCGTCGGCTTCGCCATCTACGGCCTGTCCCATTCATTCTGGCTCTTCCTTGCGGCCGAGGTGATACTGGCCGGGGCGACCGCACTCATCAATGCGGGCCTCGAGGCCTGGTACATGGACGAGCTCAAGTGCGAGGGATGCGTGAGCGACATCAAGGTCACCCTGCCCCTGACGAGCGGTCTGAGCAACGTGCTCGGTATCGCCGGCGGCGTGGTCGGATCGTTCCTCGCCGCGTACGCCCTGAACATCCCGATGCTTGCTGGAGCGGCGATACTCGTCGTTCCGCTAATCGTCGCCATAGGCATGTTCAAGGAGAACTACGGGGACCGGACGGGAGGCTTCTCCGCCCTGATCCGTTCGAGCATGTCCCATTTCAAGAAGAGCATGGCGCTGAAGGCGCTGACGGCCGGCGAGATGCTCCGCGGGTCCGCGATCATCGTCTACGTCATCATCTACCAGCCGTACCTGGTCGCGGTCGGGCTCGGCACCGACTACCTGGGCGTCTACTTCTCGCTCCTGATGATAGCGATGGCCGCGGGCAGCCTGCTCTCGGTGAAAGCGGCGGCGAGGTTCGGCCGGCATCGCCTCCTGGTGCTCAGCAGCGTCCTGCTCGTGATCGCGTACATCGCGCAGCCGTTCGTCCACGACTACGTCCTAGCCGGGGTCCTGTTCCTTGTCACCGGCTTCTCCCAAGGCCTGGGCCTGCCCTCCATCATGATCTGGAGGAACACGCTCATCCCATCGAGGGTCAGGGCATCGACGCTCGCCGTCCTCACCGCGATGCTCAACCTCTCCTATGCGGTCATGACGTTCGGGCTCGGCCCGCTGATCGACGCGACGTCGATGGAGGCGGCGATGTACGTCGGCGCCATCCTCGCTGCGGCCGCAATACCGTTCTACTTCGTCGCCCACAAGTGGTCGCTCAGGGTGAGGGATGAGCTCCAGGACGTGCCCTCGGATCAGGCAATGTAGTCGTCAGACGAGGAGCGATCGAAGCCCTCCACGATCTCGATGTCGGTCCCCTCGGGCAGCGGCATCCTGACCGGATACGTGATGAAGGGCAGGAAGGCGGTGATGTCCTTCGCGATCTTCGTCGCCAGGTGCTCCTCGCCGAAGAGAATGCGCGTGATCTCGTATGCCTTCCTCCTCGCCCCCTCCTCCCCGATCAACCCTATCGTGTGGAGGTACTCGTGCAACAGGACGTGGAACACGTATGGTCTGTACAGCTCAGGGTACGCTTCCTGGACGCGCCTCAGCGGCACCTTGTTCAGGAGGATGATGTTCGTTCCCAGGGGGTGCAGGCCGCCGATGGTGCTGGACTGGCTGCCCCCGAGCTCCGCTAGGCCGAGCATCAGGCCCGAGCGGGAGACGCGCTCGACGACCTCGACCGCCTCCTTGACGACCTCGAAGATGTCCGGTATCGTCTTGGCCCTGTCGAGCTTCACCGCGAACCGTTCGGGGAAGAATTCGTCGATGCCCTGAGGCCTCATCTGCCCTGAATCGCAGCCCCGGTGATAAAACCCTGCCCGACCCGAGCTGGCGTGAGCATCAGTGTAGCGGGATAGCGTTATCTAGGGTTGGCTCCATCCCAGCGTGCATGCGAATCAGGACGCCGCTGGCGGCGATGTTCCTCATCTTCATCTCGGTCCAGCTGCTCGCGGTCCTGCTCGTTCCCTTGTACCCGATGCAGTACCAGGCGTTCCCGGACGTGAACAATCCGATCTACCCTGTGCTCTACGTCATCCTGCTGCTCGCCATGACGGCGATCATCCTCCTGCTGCTGCGCCTCGGGCTGGGCGTTCTCATCAAGGGTTTCTTCCTCTTCGCCATCGGCGTCTCGACGGCGGTCGTGGCGCTGCCGCTCGTCTTCCTGGTCGTCCCGGACGTCAACGTCTCCTTCCTAATCTCCATCGTCCTCGGGGTGCTGCTGGTGGTGGCGCTGATCTTCAAACCCGAGTGGTACGTGGTGAACCTCGCCGGATTCGTCGTCGGTGTAGGGGCGGCGATAATCCTCGGCATCTCGTTCGGCATCCTTCCCGTCCTAATCCTTCTGATCATCCTGGCGGTCTACGACGCGATCTCGGTCTACAAGACGAAGCACATGATCACGCTCGCCGAGGGCGTCGTGCCGCTGAAGCTCCCGGTCATGTTCGTCGTGCCCAAGACCAAGGGGTTCAAGATGGCAGACCTCGACAACAAACCACTCACCGCCGAGCCGGAGGAGAGGGAGGCGATGTTCATGGGGGTGGGCGATGCGGTCATCCCCGCGATACTCACCGTCAGCGCCTACGTCTTCCTTCCGACCGCGTCCGGCTCCTTCCAATATGCCAGCCTGGTGGTCGCGCTCGGCGTAGTGATTGGCTCGGCCATCGGCTTCCTGGTGCTGATGCGCTACGTCCTGAAGGGCAACCCCCAGGCCGGGCTTCCCCTCCTGAACGGCGGCGCGATCATCGGCTTCCTCATCGCATACGTCCTCGTCTACCAGAACCTCAGCTTTGGCCTGATGTAAGCAGAACAAGTGTGATATGGGCGCAGTCCGCTATCGCCCCTAGACAGGGGATATGAGGCTAATCGTCGTCTCGGACGTCCACGGGCGTGACAAGGTGGTCGGCCTAGTGAACCGCCTGATCTCTGAGCAGGAGGCGGACGGCGTAATCGTCCTCGGCGACATCACGCATTTCGGCCCGGCGGAGTGGGCGGGCGAGTTCCTCTCGAAGCTCAACGGCACCGTCTACGCCTTGCCTGGCAACTGCGACCCTCCAGGCGTCAACGACGAGATCAAGCGCAGCGCCATCTCGCTCCACAAGAGGAAGATCACTATCGAGGGCAAGACGCTCGTCGGCCTAGGGGGCTCGAATCCGACCGTCTTCGAGACGCCGTTCGAGCTGTCTGAGAATGAGATAGAGAGCGTTCTCAGACCGCTCGCCGAGCACGACATGCTCCTCATCACCCATTGCCCGGCCTATGGGTACCTGGACATGTTGCCTACCGGCAAGCACACTGGCTCGACAGCCATCAGGAAGATCGTGGACGAATTCCAGCCGACTATCGCGCTGGCCGGTCATATCCATGAAGCTCGCGGAATGGTCGAGCAAAAGGGCACGACCTTCATGAACCCCGGGCCCGCGAAGGATGCCTACGCGGGGGTGCTGGAGATCGGCGAGAGAGTGAGCGTCAGACTGTTGGAAAAGCAGCCTGACGGATGAAAGGGTATTTATAGAGCCCTCCATTTTAGCTTGCAGGGATTACCGATGGCACTATGGCAGGGCAAGTCACAGCGCAAACCCTCCGGAGGGAGGCTGCGCCTCGCAAGGAAGAAGCGACGCTACGAGATCGGCAGGGACGCCGAGCACACTCTCCTAGGCGAGACCCGTTCTGAGGCATTCCGTGTCACCGGAGGGGGCTCGAAGGCGAAGATGCTCAAGGCCAACTACGCGAACGTCGTCGACCCCGCCACGAAGAAGATCCAGAAGAGCAAGATCCTGACCGTCAAGGAGAACGCCGCCAACCCCAACTACGTGCAGCGCAACATAATCAACCGCGGCGCTATCATCCAAACCGAGCTCGGCCTGGCGAAGGTCACGTCCCGTCCTGGTCAGGACGGGGCGGTGAACGCGGTCCTCGTGAAGTGATCCTTCCTGAAGTGATTGCATGGACGAGAAGAAGGCCTGGGTCCTCTGGCCGGAATACTTCGATGCCGGCAGGACGAGGAGCTCCGGCCGCAAGGTGAAGAAGGAGCTCGCCGTGCCGAACCCCACCGTCGAGATGCTCGAGAAGGCCGTCCAGAAGCTCGATGTGGAGTACTCCGTCCAGGCGGAGAAAGCGTACCCCGGCGCGTGGTACGACAGGAAGGGCCGCATCCTCGTCGAGAAGACCCTCACCAAGTCGCAGCTCATCGTGAAGGTCGGCGAAACGCTCGTCCGCGGTCAGCGGTCCTGAGGCGTCTCGACCTCTTCCACCAGCTTCTTTCCGGCGGAGACGCTGTCTATTGAATGTACGACAGCCCCCGATTCCGATATCATCTGTTCCACCGCGTCGAAGTCGATCGCCGGGCCTTCGATCGTGATCTTGAGGCTCTCGGTCTCCTGGTCGACCTCCTCTATCGTGCAGTTCACTCCTGAGACACCTTCGAGCACACTGAGGCGCCTGGCCAGTTCGACGATCGAGGGGTGGTGCGGCTTTAGAACGTCCAATACGATTCTGCGGATGTCGCTCATTTGCCTTGTCTCCCAGACAAATCATCCGGCAGATAATCAACCTATCGGGATGCCAAAAGCATTAACGCCTCCGCCTCGAATCCCAGTGGCATGCTCCCTTCCAAGGAGTTCACGGTCCTGGACATCAACTCCGAGCAGCTGGGCGTCCCCACCAGCGTCCTGATGGAGAACGCGGGCAAGGCAGTGGCAGAGGTCATCAGGAAGAAGTATGGGAAGGGCAAGCGGATCATAGTGCTCTGCGGGAGCGGCAACAACGGTGGTGACGGGTTCGTGGCCGCGCGCCATCTGCGCGACCACAACGAGGTCCAGATAATCCTCGCGAAGCCGCCGAGGGAGATACACACCAACATCGCCCGGGACGCCTTCGAGATCGTCAAGGACATGGTCGTCGAAGGCTCCGCGGTGCACCTCTTCGACTACGACATCATCATCGACGCCCTGCTGGGAACGGGCGTTGAGGGGAGGATCGGCGAACCTTATCGAGGCCTGATTGCCCGAATCAATGGATGCGTGAGGCCGGTGGTCTCAATCGACGTGCCGTCGGGCTTCGGCGGGGACGTAATGGTCGAGCCTGATGTCACGGTGACATTCCACGACACGAAGGAGGGCATGAATAAGGAGAACTCTGGCCAGATCGTTGTTAGGGACATCGGGATCCCGGAGGAGGCGGAGCGTTTCGTCGGGCCGGGAGAGTTCGTCTACTACCCCATACCTTCACCAGATTCGCACAAGGGCATGAACGGCAGGGTGCTCATCATCGGCGGCGGACCCTTCACCGGTGCCCCCGCCCTCGCCGGTTTCGGAGCCTTCGGGATCAAGGTCGACCTGGTGCACATCGCCACGCCGGACCGGACATTCGTGCCGATCGCCTCGTACTCGCCGAACTTCATCGTACATTCATTGCCAGGAGATCGTCTGGTCGGCGAGCACCTCCCGTTGCTCAAGCGGCTCAGCGGGAAGGCGGACGCCGTGCTCATCGGACCGGGGCTGGGCGACGAGGATGACACTGCTCGGGCGGTCAGGGACTACATCAGGTCATGCAAGCTTCCCCTGGTCATAGACGCGGATGGCATCGGCGCGGTCTCCCAGGACTTGAGCGTCCTCAAAGGAAGATCGGGGGTCGTGACGCCCCACGCGAGGGAGTTCGAGGAGCTCTCCGGAATCAAGCTCACCGACGACTACGAGGCGAGGACCAAGCCGGCGATGAAGCTGGCCAAGCAGACCGGCCTCACCGTTCTCATCAAGGGAAGGATCGACGTCGTGGCCGACGGCAGTAGATGCAAGCTCGTACGAGGAGGCAATCCAGGTATGAGCGTCGGCGGAACAGGCGACGTCCTGTCGGGAGAGGTGGTCGGGCTTCTCGCCCGCGGTGTCGAGCCCTTCAACGCGGCCCGCATAGCCGCATACGCGAACAAGAGAGCGGGCGATCTCGCCTACGAAACGAGGGGATTCAGCCTGCTCGCGACGAATGTAGCCTGGATGTTGCCGAAGGCAATCAAGCCGCTGATTGATAGGTTTTTATAGGGCAATGCATTAATTAATTCAATCGTGAAGGTCGCCATCCTGTCTGACGTCCACTCGAACCTGCACGCGCTACAGGCCGTGCTCGCCGACGTGGAGGCCAAGGGGCTCACGGATATCTTCTGCCCCGGGGACCTGGTCGGCTACGGCGCCTTTCCTAACGAGACCGTCGGAATCCTGAGAGAAAGATGCAGGACGGCAATCTGCGGTAACCATGACCAGGCCGTGATCAGGATCAACACCGCCGGAATGAATCCGATGGCCGCGGCGGCGATCCACTGGACGGCGAAGAACATATCCGCCGGAGCGGTCGACTATCTCAGAAGCCTAAAGGCGCACGAGATCGTCGTCATCGATGGCAGGAAGGTCGGTCTCTACCACGGCTCGCCGCGGGACGACGAGGAGTACGTCTATGAGGCCGATGCTTCGGCGGACCTGCTCGAGGCGTCCGGAGCGGAGGCACTTGTCATGGGTCATACCCATGTGCCGTTCGTGAAGCGGCTCGAGAAGGGACTGATCGCCAACGCGGGCTCGGTCGGCCAGCCAAGGGACAACGATCCACGCGCCGCCTATCTGA
>JAJRAL010000168.1 GCA_028679935.1 Methanomassiliicoccales archaeon
CGTATCGGCGCTGGCCGTGATCGACAAGGGCACCTCCAACATCCTTTCGTTGTGATCTCATGCCTGAAGTCAAGCTCACCGAGGACACGCTGCGATACATCTCGCTGTTCGAGAGCATAACCAGGACGCACGTCCGGGACTGCATGGAGACGGAGGACAAGCTCGTCTTCGTCGTCGACCCCGGCCAGGCGAACCGCGCGGTAGGGAAGGCGGGCGAGCACGTCATCCACATGAAGAACATGACCGGCAAGAACATCCAGGTCGTGGAATATTCCGACGACCCCGAGACGTTCATCAAGAACGTGTTCTACAACTACGGCGTGCAATCCGTCGTCCTCGAGAACCGGGGCAACATCGTGCACGCGACCGTCACCGTCGACCCGAAAGTGAAGGGCAGGGCCATAGGCAAGAACGGCCGCAACCTGAGGATCGCGCGCGACCTGGTCAGTCGGCACCACAACGTCCAGAGCATCGTCGTCGCCTAGGCACGCCGCGCTTTCAGGGATCTTCCGAGTCGTGGCAACCTTTCCCGCTCGACCTCGAGACGGTCGGCGGTCGGGTACTCCTCGACGATGAATGAATCGTAAGGCAGCTCCTTCGATATTCTCTGCAGGATCCAGGGAGCGACCTCGAGCCGCCTCTTCTCCTCGTCCCGGTGGATTAGCGCGGTCGGGACGTTGAACTCGTCGTTGAGGGTCGATATCGCGTCGTCGATCTCGCTCGTCTCGATCACGCCCTTCAGTAATGTCCCATCATCGGTCACCATGTCGCTCGGAAGCGCGGTGCGCCTCGCCCGCCTCTTGATCCTTCTCCGCAGCTGGACGGAGTCCTTGAACGAGGACGAGCAGTAGTGGACCGGAATCTTGACGTCCAATTCGAGCAGTCCGAGAGCGAGTTCCTCACTTCCCTTGACCGCCGCGGATACGTCGTCTTTCACCTCGAATCCCTTCCGCTTCATGGCGGCGGCGTTCGTTTCGGAGAACTCGAGTTCGTTCAGGTTCACGAAGTCGAATCCCGCGCGGTCGGCGAATCGGATCAGCGACTCGAGCTCCTTCTCCTTGCCCGGGATCGCCGGCACCTCGATGCCGACCTTCATCGTGAGCCCCTTCACCGCCTCCTCAAGTCCGGAGCGCTCCATCCTCCCCCAGAGGCCGATCGGAGGATGGATTCTAAGCTCGTCGAGCCCGCATCTCTGGAGCGCCAGGTACGCCCGCCGGTCGATGGTCGAGGTGTAGAGGTGGATATGGTGGCCTGGTCCGAACTCCTTCTTCAGCGCCCTGATCTGCGAGCAAGTCCTCTTCGGACGCGTGAGCGGATCGCCCCCCGTCACACCCGTGCCCTTCGCTCCGATGGTGCGCGCCTCGGCCAGCACCTCGCCGCGTTCGGTCACACGGCGCTCGTTCGCGAAGACGACGTCCTTGCCTCGCTTCGCGTCCGAGATCGGGCAGTAGAAGCAGCCGCTCTCGCACTCGCCGGTGACGAGGAGGACGAGCTTCGCGCCCTCGCGGCACTGGACGCAGCCCTTGGCCAGCCTCTTGGTGTAGGCCGAGCCCGCCTCCATCGAGCGCACTTTCATCGTCCTGGCTACGGCGGCTATTCCTATTAATCGTGTCGGAGGGGCGCAATCGATTTAACGGCATCCTGCATACATGCCGGACGAGGGGAATGAAGAAGGGAACGAGGGTCGTGCTGGCGCTCGACGTGACGGACGAGGCGAAGGCCATCTCGGTGGCGGGGAGCGTGAAGGACCTGGTCGCTGCGATCAAGGTCAACTGGCCTTTGGTCCTCGCGACCTCGCCGCAAATCGTGACCAGGCTCGCTCGCCTGGCGCCAGTTGTCTGCGACTTCAAGGTCGCCGACATACCTAACACCAATCGACTGATCGCGGAGCAGGTCGCCAAGCTGGGCGCCTCGGGGCTAATCGTGCAAGGCTTCCCCGGAAGGGACTCGGTCCGGGCGTGCATCGAGGCGGCGAAAGGGGTCGAAGTATTCGTCGTCACCGAGATGAGCCATCCCGGCGGAGCGGAGTTCACCGGACCGGTCGCGGATCGGATGGCGCAGATCGCGAAGGAGGAGGGAGCGGCGGGGATAATCGCTCCTGCGACGAGGCCGGAGAGGATCCGCGAGTTGAGGGCGATCGTCGGCAATCTCCTGATCCTGTCGCCAGGGATCGGTGCCCAAGGAGGTAGCGCCGCCGAGGCGCTGAGGAACGGAGCGGACCTCGTCATCGCCGGCCGAAGCATCTATCAATCGCCGGACCCGAGGGGAGCGGCGGAGAGGCTCGTCGAGGAGGTCCGCAGGTCGGGCGTCTAGAACGAAAATACAACTAGGAATACGAAGCATCCAGAGTGCCCTTTTCGGGGCCTCTGTTGAAAGAACGTATTTATAGTGGGTTCGTAATCAACTGTGCAACTTTCCCGGGGACGATTGATGGCAACGAAGGTGGAAGCGCCAAGCGAACTCGCTGTTCGCGGGCGAAGGTTTGTGTTGAGTGGTGTCGGGGCCAAGTTGCACGACTCTTGGGTAATGCGCCACTGGCAAACCGTCCTCGTTTTGGTGCTCATCCTCATCCTCGCATTCTTTGTCAGAACCTACTTCGCCTACGACCTCACGGTGGACAACG
>JAJRAL010000055.1 GCA_028679935.1 Methanomassiliicoccales archaeon
AGGCGACCTCGATCGAGCGCAGTCCCTCGAAAGTCGCCCTGAGGCGCTCCGGCGAATCGATCACCACCACCTTCCCCTTGTTGATGATGCAGACCCGCTGGCACATGCGGCTCGCCTCCTCGATGTTGTGCGTGGTGAGGAGGATCGTGCTGCCCTTCCGGTTCATCTGCTTGACCTTCTCCGTGATCATCCGCCGGCTCTGGACGTCCAACCCCTCGGTCGGCTCGTCGAGGAAGAGGAGCGGCGGCTCATGGATCATCGCGCAGCCGATGCTGATCCTCTGCCGCATCCCCTTGGAATAGGTCCTGACATAATCGTCGCCCCTTCCCGCCAGGTCGAGGTCCTTGAGCAGCTGCGTCGCCCGGTCCTCCCTCACCTTCCGGGGCAGGCCGTAGTACCTCCCCATGAGGAGGAGGTTCTCCCTCCCCGAGAGGTCCGGATAGACGTTCCCCACCTCGGGGATGACGCCCATCCTCTGCTTGACCTCCAGCGGGCTCTTCCGGATGTCCATGCCGAGGATGCGGATATCGCCAGAATCGGGGCGGAGGACGCCGGTCATCATGCGGATCGTGGTCGTCTTGCCGGCTCCGTTCGGGCCGAGGAGGCCGAAGAACTCGCCGTCTTCGACGCTGAACGACATTCCGTTCACCGCCTTCGTCTGCCCGAAGGCCTTGATCAGATCATGAACCTCGACCGCGGTCAGGCTTCATCCCCCGAGCCCGTAGCTTCTTGGAGGAGAAATAGGCTGCGCAATATCAGTGCGTGAATCCCGCGGCAAATGGACACAGCCGATTCGTCGATTCATGAGCCAACCATCGCAGGAGCGTTTGAGAAAGGATCGAGAGGAAACTGTCACGGAGAAGCGTTCCTCTCGTTCCCGAATTCGTTTCAGTTCAGTGGTCGTAGACCCAGTTCATCTGCCTTCCCTTGGACACCTTATAGACCCAGTATTCCTTGCCCTCGAACTTGAAGCTCTCGTGGGCGGCACGCGGGTCTCCATAGGCGTAGTACGGTGGGAAGAGCGGGTTCGCCTTTGTTACCTTCACTCCGTTGGCCTTCTCCCCCTCGTACGCCTTCTTCAGCGCCGCGACGATCCCCTCTGGGACCCCCGCGCTGAGTTCCACGTCTACCATCTTTAGGTTCCTCCTGCCAATTCTGGCGGTGTGGACCATGCCCTTTAACAGTACTTAATGCTGGCGGCGACCGAGTTCGGATGGGGCTCCCGATGGCGCCTAAATCGAAATCCCTCACTTCTTCGGCTGCCGGTCGAAGAAAATGTTCTTGCCGGTGGCGGAGAGCGGGATGCCGTGGACGATGTTCGCCTTGCTCAGGCCTAGGCGCTTCGCCGAGACGCCGACGCGGTACATGATCCGATTATCGACGTTCATATTCGATGCGACCTTCGCCGCCGAGCCGAGGGCGATGCCCATGTCGAGCATCCTGAGGACGCAGTTCGGTCCGTGGAAGTCGCCGTCGTGGGAGTGCTTGTTGAACTCCTCGCAGCTCGCGTATCCGCAGCCGCCGCAGTTCAGCCCCGCCCCTTTGTGCGGCATGAGGCCGATCAGAACGACCGCGTCGGAGTCGAGCACATTCCTTCCGTCCCTCTCGAATCCGGGGATGTTCCTCTCCTTGGCGAGCTTGATCATATCGTTACCGAGCCTGACCCGCTGCTGCTCGGTCAGCACCTTCGCCTCGATGAAGTCCACCCCGACCGCCTTCGGAGCCGTGCGAGCGGCAATCTCCATGAGGCCTGCGACCGACCGGACCGTCTGCTTGAGAGCCATGCACCGTCATCGGAACCGTCCGTACATAAGCCGCGCGCTCACTCCGCGAAAATCAAGGCCCACCGGCCGACTTGGTGAACCTCGCCTCGAAGGTCCGCTTGTTCGAATGAGTGGGCGTCATGGTCAGGCCGGCGCTCGTCATCAGGTCGATTATCTCCTCGGGAGGCATACCGTGCTGCTTGGCCACCGGCTCGTTGATGTAGATGTAGCCGCCGGGCCGCAGCTTCTTGGCCATCTCGGCGATGATCGCCCCCCTCTTCTCCTTCGCTATGTCATGGAGGACGTAGTGGATGACGATCGCGTCGAACGAGCCGTCGGGGAACCCGGCACCGAAGACGTCCGAGTGGACGAAGGTCAGCCCTTTGATCTTCTTCAGCCGCTTCTTCGCCACATCTTGCCAAATCGACGAAACGTCCATTAGGACGATGCTGCCTCCTTTCGTCAGGACGCGGGAGACGAAGTACGTGACGTCGCCCCATCCGGAGCCGAAGTCGAGCACCCTCTCGTCACCCTTGAGCCCGATCCTGTCGACGAAGGGCTTGTAGACGACCCATCTCCCCAGTTTGGAGAACAGGAGTACGCCCAGCTGCTCCCTCCTGCTCGGCTCGGTGATGCTCATCTCGACGAGCAACAGAGCCCCAAGCCTAAGGCTTTCGCCCACGCGGGAACCGTTTAATATGCCCTATTGGGACAATCAACCCGAGGAGAGAGGGTCCGAGATGAAGCTCCTGCACGTCCTCAGGTTCGAAATCCAGCCGATTCCACCGTACGACTTCGACCTCACCGTCCACAAGCCCGCCGGCTGGTCGCTCTTCTCCAACTACGAGAAGTTCGAGAAGGGCACGATGTGGACGGCGACGCATCTGGTCGATACCCTGACAGGAGTCAAGCTGGTCTCCAAGGGGACCGTGGAGAAGCCCAGGATATCGACGGAGATCTACCTCACGGAGAAGCCCTCGAGGGAGAAGGAGGAGGAGCTGCGCCGCACGCTCATCCACGATATCGGCGCCGACGAGGACCTGAGCGACTTCTACGCCATGGCGAGGAAAGACGACATCCTGCGTCTGGCGCTCGACGACCTCTGTGGGATGCACAACACCATGCAGAGCACCGTCTTCCCGGACGCCTCGCTCGCGATCCTTTTGCAGATGGCGCCGATGAAGCGCAGCGGCGAGATGATGGACTGCTACATCAAGAGATACGGGGACGCGGCGGAGTTCGACTGCAGAAAGATATGGGCATGGCCTCGTCCCGAGAAGGTCGCCAAGGCCAAGGCGGACGAGATGGCGGAGACATGCAAGCTGGGCTACCGAGCCAAGCGCATCGTCCAGCTGGCCAAGGCGATAGATGAGCGGGGGTTCCCGACGACGGAGCAGCTCGAGAAGATGAGCCCGGAAGAGGCGAAGGCTAGGCTGCTCGAGCTTCCCGGAATCGGCGACTACTCCGCGGACATCATCAACCCCCACGGAGGCTTCCCGATCGACGTCTGGTCAGCCGACGTCTTCGGGCTGCTATTCTTCGGTAAGGAGCCGGCAAACGGCCGCGAGGTGATCGAAGAGATAAAGGCGGAGGGGCTGCGCCGCTGGGACCGGTGGTCCTGGATGGCTTTCTACTACGTGGTGCAGGATCTGGGGAACCTCTCGCGCAAGCTGAAGGTCCAGTTGAGGCTCAGCTGATCCCTCACAGCGACAGCACCGTCATCCCGAGCGCGACGAGGACCGCTCCGACGATGATCAGGATCACCACGGCGAGTATGACCGCCAGTATCGCGATCGCGAATGCCCCGAGCCAGCTCGTCTTGAAGAGCGACTTGAAGAGCCCGAGGAATGCGATGAAGGCGATCACTGCGGCCACGATCACTGCGATGCTCGACTGGACGAAGATGCTCGTCGCGACGAACGTGATGATGTAGACGAGCGCGAACACGATGCCCCCGGCGAGCATCCCTATCATCGCTCCTCCGAGCGTGGCGTTCGGCCCGGCGACGACCTTTGCCGCGAGCCAGAGCGGTATTGACACAATAATCCACGCGATGATCAGGACGATCAACGCGATGATCACGCCGACAACGTCGACCATATTATGACCTCAGTGCTATTCCTACCTCGTTCTATTTTAAAACGTCGCCGGGGACGCCCTCCCTTCCCCCCTACTTCTTCCTGGCGACGGTCACGCCGTCGCGCAGCGTGAGGAGCACCGCCTCGACCCGCGGGTCCTTGGCGATCTTGCGGTTGATCGCGTCGATCGCCTTGCCGTCATCGTCTGAGGGATCGGTGACGCTGCCGCCCCAAAGGGTGTTGTCCAGTACGACGAGGCCGCCCGGCCTGAGCAACCTGCCCACGACCTCCTCGTAGTACGCGTCGTAGGACGTCTTGTCCGCGTCGATGAAGGCCATATCGATCGGCCCCATGATGCGCTTCATCGTCTCCCTGGCATCGCCGATGATCGGTCTGATCTTGTCGCCGTAGGGGGCCCGGGCGAAGTACTTCCTCGCGATCGCGTTCGTGACCTCGTCCCGGTCCAGAGTGTAGATGACCCCTCCATCGCCCAGTCCGGACGCCATCATCAGCGCAGAGTATCCGGTGAATGTGCCGAACTCCAAGACCGTCCTCGCGCCCGACAGCTCGACCAGGAGCCTCAGGAACCTTCCTTCGACCCTGCCGACCTGCATGCCGGGGTTGGACGTCTTGGCGTACGTCTCCTTCCTCAGATCCTCGAATAATGGGTCCGGGGCGGTCGTCCGCCGCTTCGTGTACTCCTCGATGCGAAGGTCGCAGATCGCCATTCCTTAGCCTCGCTCCTACTGTGAGGCCGCAACGATTATTGCTTTCGGTTCGTTCGGTGGTCAAGTGAACAGCGAAGGGCGTTCTGCAAGGA
>JAJRAL010000152.1 GCA_028679935.1 Methanomassiliicoccales archaeon
CCGTAGATCGGCCTGCCGTCGACCATGCCGAAGAGCGTCGGCTTCCCCGGCTTGATTCGGATGCCATGGAATAGCACCTTGCCCCGCTCCGCGATGACGTCCCGGAGCAGGTCCTGCTCCCCGGCCGAGCTTCCGCCGGAGAAGACGACCACATCCGCCTCGAGCGACGTTTCAAGCGCCTCTGCCAATCATCGATGTCATCGGCCGCACGTTTCGGCGGTATCGGTGAGCAGCCGTTCGTGTAAAGCACGTTCGAGATCGGGTATGAGTTCGCCGTAACCTTGCCTAACGACTCGCCGAGACGGATCGTCTCGGTCTCCTCGATCGGACGTGTGCTCGAGGAACAGATCGCCAGGGCGTCTTCGATTTCCACCATGTCCCGCAGCGGCCTCACTTTGATGCCTCGTGCACGAGATGCCCCAGACCCGGAACGATCAGCCTCTCCATAGCCAGCCTAGCCGCGTCGACCGAGCCAGGAAGGCAGAAGACGACCTTGCCGTCCGAGACCCCGGCGACGGCCCGAGAGAGCATCGCCCTGACGCCCGTCTTCTCGTAGCTCATCGAGCGGAACAACTCCCCGAACCCGTCGAGGCGCTTCTCGAGGAACGGCTCGACGGCCTCGATCGTCACGTCCTTGGAGGAGACGCCTGTGCCACCGGTGATGACCACGACCTCGACTCGGTTCGACTCGAGCTCCTCCCTGAGGGCCGAGTCGATGTCCTTCACATCGTTCCTGACCGTGCGCCTCACGTTAACGGTGTGGCCGGCCGCGAGGAGCATCGAGCGGATGAGATCTCCGGACTCGTCAGTTTCCTCCGTCCGCGAGTCGCTAACGGTTATCACGCCGCACTTGACCTTGTCCCTTGTCATCGCCGCGTGCTCGCCCTCGGTCATTGCGGACCCTTCCATTTGTCTTCGACCTTGACCTCGCGGACGAAGACGTTCGGATACTGCCCCATCTCGTCCTTCTCGAGCCCCTTGACCATGTCCCAGATCGTGAGCAGCGCCGACGAGACCGCGACCAGCGCTTCCATCTCGACGCCGGTCCGGGACCTCGCCCGCACCTCGGCCCTGCACCCGACGCCGTCATTCACGACGTCTAGCTGCACCTTGACCGAATCCAGAGGGACCTGATGGCAGTACGGGATGATCGTCGAGGTGTTCTTCGCCCCCTGGATCGCGGCGATCCGCGCCGTCTCGAGCACGTTGCCCTTCTCGATTCTACCTTGCCTAATCGCCTCCACCGTGCCGGGCGAGAGGACTATCCTCCCGCAGGCCGACGCCTTCCTCGGGACCGCCTCCTTGTCCGAGATGTCAACCATTCCAGTCATGACCTATCCCCCCACTTTTCCCCCTCGCGGCAGATCTCCTTCTTCCAGATCGGGGCCAATTCCCTCATCCGGTCGACGATCCGCTCGACCGCGACAAACGCCTCCTTGCGATGCGCAGCGGAGGCGGCGGCGACGACCGCGTCCTCACCCGGCCGCAGTCTTCCAGTTCTGTGTACGACGGCAGCGTCGACCAGGCCGTGCTCGCCCTTCGCCTCGTCGACGATGTGCGGAAGCTCATCGAGCGCCATCGGCTCGTAGCACTCGACCTCCAGGAATTCGACTTTACCCGCCTTTCCCGCTGGTCGAACGCTCCCGACGAACACGGCGGTAGCGCCCGCCTCCCTTCCCTTCAGGTGAGCGAT
Organism: Methanomassiliicoccales archaeon; assembly: GCA_028679935.1. The sequence goes on from JAJRAL010000152.1 coordinate 1,694, forward strand.
GATCGACGCAACGTCGAGCGGCTCCGTCTGGAATGTGATCAAGTCATCCTCCGGTGGCTGGGGGCAGGAGCGCGACCTCGTCGCCCTCCTTGACCCTCTCCTCTCCCCTCGACCTCTTCCTGTTCAGCGACACGAGCATCTCATCGCTCTGGCGATTCAGCACAGGATGCTTCGATAGGACCGCGGCGACGACGTCGGAGACGCGCGCTCCTTCGGTGACAACGATTGATTCCTCACCCACCTTCGCCAGCTCCCGGTAGCGGGCGAAGAGCTTGACCTTCACGTTCATTCTAGGCGAGGAGTAACACCCGTTTGGGCGGAGATAAACCCTCTTCCCGCCGGGCTCAGCGGAACGACTCGCCGCTGATCCTCTCGAACATCTCGACGTAGAGATCGCTGACCTGCTCCACCATCGGCTCAGGAAGTGGAGGGATCGGGGGCTCTGGCTCTCCGGCCTTGCGGGCCTTCATCAGCTTGTCGAAGTAGCCGGTCTCGCGGTAGTGCTGCCGAACCGCCTCCTTCGAGAGCTCGAGGAAGTGGCCCTTGGCGTACTCGTCCTCGTCCCACCAACGGTCCTCGTCGGAGGTGCCGAAAGTGTCGACGACCATCAGCCTCCGCTTCTCGTCGAAGGCCAGCTCCTTCTTCCCGTCGACGTGGATGAGCATCCGCTCCTCGACCTCGGAAGAGATCAGAGTGTCGATCTTGCCCACCACCTCAAGGGCGCGGCCGTATTCCTCCAGCGTCATGCCGGAGATCTTGACCGCCTCCTCCGGGCTGACGTGGCGGTCGACCTTCTCCAATTTCGTCGTCGTCTCGTAGAGCGGCGTCGGAAGCTTGTCGCCGTACTTGACCTTCGTCCCCTTGGGAAAGCCGAGTGACTCTGGCGTTATCTCGCCCTCCTTGATTCGGTCCATCAGGGAACCGGCCACGTAGTGGCGTGAGATGAACTCGAGCGGGATCAGGTAGTTGGTGCGGCTGCAGTTCAGCTTGGAGTAGTCCGGGATGATGTCAACCTTCTTGACCCTCATCCGGTTCGGCGGTACCAGCTCCTTGAAGTGCGTGCGGATGCCGTTCTTCTTGAGGAGCTGGAACCAGACGGCCGCGGTGCGGCAGAGTGTTTCGCCCTTGTGGGGTATCTGGGTGGGGATGATCTTGTCGAAGACGGAGATCTGGTCAGTGAACACGAACTCGAGCGTCGAATCGTCGACCTCATAGACCTGTTTCACCTTGCCCGTTCTCAACAGTTTCATCAGCGCACCGCCTTCAGAATTGGATTGGAGTAGATATACCTCTTGCTGGTCGCTCCTGGAGCGAAACGAACCGGTATCGTCCAATTGCCACGCGGTGCCGAAGCGAAACGTGAAATACGTCGGGCACGGAATGTGCCCAGATGAATGGAGGTGCGAGCACCGACCGTCCACGGGTTGCTGGAGCGCCTGGACTGCTCTCGAGGGCCAAGGCGAAGGCCGGCCTAGGATCCTGGAGCAACCTACTCTACCGCCTCGACCTGGAGACGATCACTGCCGATGTCGAACTGCCTCCGGACCTGACCCTGGTTCGTTCCGATGCACCGATGGTGGATTGGCCGGACGTGCGGTCGGCCGCCTCGCAATCCCCCGGTCCGGGCGAACCGAAGGACATATGGCTCAACGCTCTCCTCGCCGATGAGGCGATCGGCACCATTGCCGCGTGCTTCAGGAGATACTATGTTAGGGAGATCGCCGAGACGGTCTTCTATCCGGAAGGCTACCTTTTCGGCTTCAAGGTCCGCAAAGACCTCAGGAACCGAGGGATAGGAGCGCTGCTGCTCTATTCTATGGTACGCGTCATTTCCGAGGAGAAGGGGGCCGGGTCTGTGCGTGCCCTGGTGGACTCGAAGAACGTCGCCTCGATGATGGTATTCGAACGCGCCGGGTTCCGGGTCGTCGGACGCGTCGACTGCTTCTCGGTCCTGGGACGCACGTTCCATGTCAGGAATGAGCTGGATCGCTAGGACTCACTCCTTCTTCCGCTTCAGCTCTTTCGAGACGTAGCCCGAGACCTCCTTCGGGCTGATGACGGCCCGGAAGTAGGTGATGTCGTATCCGGTAAGCTCCCGCATGACGAAGAGCAGGCCAGCGAAGATACCAATCGCAATGAGACCGTATACTACGAGATCGTACCAGTAGGAGAGCGTCCAAACCGAGAGGAGCAGCGCCAACAGCACACCGGTGATGCCTGCGGCGAGGAAGTGGATGAGGATCCTGGGATTCCCCTTTGCGCCGGTCATGGACGATGCCAGACGTCTCGTATAGAGGAGGACCGCCACCGAGATTATCACCCCAACGACCGCCGCACCCACAAAGCCCCATCCCAGCATCGGAACGCCTGCGAAGTCCGAAGGAACGAAGATGATGAGGAGGACGAGGTTCGATGCGAGCACGACTCCCATCATCCTGGCCAACAGGCTCGGTCGGTCCATGGCCACTATCTGAGGGACATAGGCCTGGGTCAGCATCGTCGCGAACGTGGCGATGGCGAGTATCTGCATCGCTTCGCCTGCAGGGGCGAATGCCGGGCCGAGGAAGGTAACGGCGACCTGGGTCGGCGCGACGATGGTCGCGACGATCAGGGGAAGTCCGAGCATCGAAATGTACCTCTCGGCGGTCCAGGTCAGCCCCTTGACCTCATCCATCCTTTTCTCCGCCATGAGCTGGGAGATCGCGGGGAATGTTATCGTCGAGATGGCGATTCCAAGGAAGCCGAGCACGCCGAGGAGCGTCTGGCTGCCGCTGAAGTAACCGACCGCGACATCGGTCCCGAACCACCCGATGAATATCTTGTCGAGATTCCAGGAGACGGTGCCGAAGATGTTGATGGCCGTGACCGGTATGGCGAACTTGATGTAGGAACGGAACATCGTAGGCTTCTTCCATCTGACCTTGTCCCGCCGCATGAACCAGATGCCGACTATGAGCATCGCGCTCCCGCCGACGGCGTAGGCGGCCGCTAGCTGTATCGCCCCCAAGCCGTAGACCGAAATCAGGATAACGAGGGGAAGCCGGACCAGGGGATCGACCATGATAATCAGCTGGTTCTTGGAGGCCTCCATCTTCGCCTCGTAGGTCGTCCAGGCGATGTTGGCCAGGTCGTAGAAGACGTAGTAGAGGATGAATAGCAGGACGACGCCCAGCTGGTCGCTCGAAAGGCCGCTCCCTGCCAGCGAAAGCAAGGCCACGTACAACAAGACGACGGTGACCATGACCGCCGTCAGGGCGATCTTGATGGTCGTGTAGGTGGAGACGCAGTCCTCGAGGCACCTGCCCTCCGAGACCCTCTTGACGTGGGCGGCATTGAAACCCAGCTCGGCGATGGTGTTGAAAATGGCGACGAAGGCGAGCCCCCATGCGACGGTACCGTAGACGCCTGGCCCGAGGTATCGGGTGATGAACAGCATCCCGATCAGGGCGAAGATCGACCCGATCACGCGCGAGGCGAGGATGATGAACGACTTCTGTCCAAGCAAGTTGTCTCCTCCCCTATTGGGAAGTTTGATTATTTCAACGCTCACATGATTCGAACAGTCCCGGCATCATCCGCCGAGGCAAGCGAGAGGACGACAGCATGGAGATCGAGGCGACCGACGACCTGAGCACGATCACGCGAGATCCGACGGAATACCTCCGAGTGCTGGCGAGCTGCGGCGAGGACAGCGTGTTCCTCACACCGGAGTGGCTCGCCGCCTGGTGGAAACATTTCGGCGAAGGAAGAACCGTCCGGATCCTGAGAGCGGTGGAGGACGGGAGAGCGGTTGGCTTCGGCTGCCTGATGGTCTCGGAGCTGGGGTCATTGGTGAAGCTGAAGAAGCTGGAATTCCTCGCCTCCGGGCCCTCGGATCGGCTGGGAATGGTCGCCGAGAATGGACGGGAGGATGTGACGAAGGCTCTGGTCGAGGCGGTCCGCCAAGATATCAAGTGGGACGTGGCGGAGCTGAATGACATGAAGGAGGGCGGGCCGACGGCGACGCAGGTGCTCGCGGCGTTCGAGGGGGCGGAAATCTCGACCGAGAAGGTGCCGTACGTCCCGATCTCGGGGGACTTCAAGAGCTATCTGGCTGCCCTCTCGCAGAACATGCGCCACAACATGACGAGGACGATGAGGAGGAACTTCGACGACCTCAGCTGCTCGTTCGTCCGCCACGTCGCTCCAGAGGAGATCCGGACCGGGATGGAGGACCTATTCAAGCTCCACGGTCTGAGGTGGGCATCCAAGGGTGAGGATTCCGCCTTCACCGACCGGGCAATCGCGTTCGTCAAGGAGGCGGCCGCCGCACTGTCGAAGAGAGGCGTCCCGGTGGTACATGCCCTCGTGACCAAGGATGGCCCGACAGCGATGTCCCTCGGCTTCGAATACAACGGCAGGTATCTCTACTATCTCTCAGGCCTTGACCCACGATTCTCCAAGTACGGACCGGGACGATGTCTGCTCTCTAAAATAATAGAAGAGGCGCACACCCGAGGCCTGACCGAGGTCGACCTGCTGCGCGGGGAGGAGCAGTACAAGTACCAGCTCGGCGCGGTCGATCGCCTGAACGTCTCAGCGAAATCGACCAGGCGTTCCCTCAAGGGGCTGGTCGCGGGGCGCGCCGCCTGAGCTCAGAAGAAGCGGTGAAGGTCCTTCGCCTCGAGGATGAGGAGCGCCTCCGCGTATCCGTCTATGCCGCTTATCGCCGCCCTGTACTCGTTGAGGCTGCGGGCCGCTCGGAGATAGTCGAAATCGACCGTCTGAGAGGCGTGAGCCTCGATCGCCTTCCTCTTCCGCTCGAACACCGACGTGATGTCGACGATGGCGTTGCACGCGAGCAGATTCCAGACCTCATAGAAGGCCGTCGTCGGGGGCGCCTTCATGCCCTTCAGCGAATCGAGGTAGGCGTCCGTCACGAGGAGGTGGTCGTCGATGTTCTCCATCGGCGACGGCACGAACACCGTGTCCGGCGAGAAGTCGGAGACCTCCGCCTCGATCTCCCTGCGGACGTCCGCCTTATTCAACAAGTCGAGGTCGCACATCCTGAACTCCTTGACGCCCAGATGCTTGAGCGACGCGCAGGCCTCGTCCTTCCTGAGGCCGGTCAAGTCGGGATCCGAATACGAGATCGAGAGGAAGAGGACCCGAACCCTTTTCCTCGCCAGGGTGAGCCTCGCCACTGAACCGCCGCATCCTATCGCCTCGTCATCTGGATGCGGGGCGAGAACCAGAACATCCTTCCCAGGAGGCGAATCCAAGAGCTTCGGGCTCCAGGCCGTTCTGGCGAGATCGACCGATCCCCTGATCCGGTTGCGCGACCTCTCCGCTATGTACCGCAGCTCGAGCTTCAGTGACCTGGAATCCACAAGGTTATAAGCAGACGGGTCTCCAATAAAACTTGCCCATATGGGCATAAGGGACTCGTTGATGCGCGCGGCCATTCTATCGTTCTACGATTTCGGGGAGGTGCAAGGAGGCATCGAGCTCTTCTCCCGCCATCTCGCCCCGGCGTTCGACGAATCCGAGCACCTCACCTTCTCTCAGAGCCAGAGATACTCTGTCGGGCCCCGGCTCACCCGGTTGAACCTTGAGTTCCCTCGAATGGCCTGGGCAATCGGCCGGGAGCTCCGGCGCAGGCATGAAGAGCATCCTTTCGACGTCGCTGTGAGCAGCGACATCAGCGGGCTGGCGACCGCACTCACCGCACCAGACATACCCGCCATCATGGTCTTCCACTACACCTACAAGTCGTTCTCGGAGGCGGCCCTATCGGCGCCCCACAGTCAGGACCCGTCGCGCCTCCTCACTCCGTGGATGGAGCGATTCGCCGCGGCAGGGAAGACTGTGGTCGCGGTGAGCCCGAAGGTGAAAAGGACGCTGCGCAGGCAGTACGGGATCGAGGCGCGCCTCATCGAGAACGGCATCCCGCTCGACATCTTCAGGCCGACGGACAAGGCCGAGGCCAGGAGAAAGCTCGGCATAGACTGGAAAGGTCCGCTGGGTATCTTCGTCGGCCGGACCGATCGGACCAAGGGCTTCGACATAGTCCAGGCGGTGGCGCGGGCCCGCCGGGACGTGCGCATCCTGTGCGTCAGCGGAAAAGGGTGCGACCTCGATTACATGATCATGGCGGAGAAGGTCGTCAACTCCTCGATGCCTCTTTACTACAGCGCCGCGGACTTCCTCCTGTTCCCGTCAAGGTACGAGTCCCTGAGCTACGCGTCGATCGAGGCGCTTGCCTGCGACCTGCCTGTCGTCGCCAGCCGAACGGGCATCTTCGAGGACGTCGACCCCGCGCGGGTGGGCGTCGTCCTTCGCTCCGAGGACCCCAAGGACTATTCCAAGGGCATAGACAGGGTGCTCGACATGCACATCCATCCCCGCGAGCTGGCGGTCGAACGATTCTCGATCGAGCGTTTCCGCAGTGACTACGCAAGACTTGCCGCGGAAGTGACCTCTTAGCCGACGCTAGGTCATCCAGCCCCGGCCCGCCCCGCTCAGTTCGAGTGTGGCGCCGAGGACGGAGATCGGGGCCGGGACATCGGCACGCCCGATGCCGTTCCGGCTGGGGCGGGCCGGCGCCTCATCGATAGCGAGCGCATCATCTTATGACCGAGTTAAGGGAAAAGGATACGCGGCTAGCTTCGCGATTTGAGTGCGTACGTGAAGTAACTCGGCAAGGACGCGAAGCATCGAGAGTATCGTCCGGTCCGCGAGGGAGTAGACAAGCCAGTCGGGCAGGATTGGAATCACTTTTGATTACTATCTCTGATTCCACGCTCGCTATCTTTTATAACGCATAAGGGAGTTTTCGGAGCGGCGATTTGGCCGAAAGGCCGTCGCTCAGAAGGCCCGCACGTCCTCGGTGGAGGGGCCGGGGAGGCGGGCGGATGGGATGGCACGAAGAGGGAACTGACTGATGAGCCCAGCTGAGACTAACGACGTTTCCGGACACGCACGGAGAGCCGACGCACTTGAGGGCAATGTCAATGCCGTCAGTGCACCGGCGCACAGGACCCGAGCGTTCTGGCGACGTCATCCGCTCGCAGTGCACTCAGTCACGCTCCTCCTCGTCCTCACCTTCCTCTTCAATTCCTTGATCCCGCTCGCTTCTGTATCCATAGGAGAGGTCCCTGCCGGGGGATCCGCCGCGCCGTCCATATCTTCGCCACAGGGCACGTACGACGACTTCCAGATCGGCACGACATCGGCCAACCTGACGACGAGCGTCGCCGGGAACACCGTCACGGTCTACGCGGAAGAGTATTCGGTCAAGGCCGACTGGTCGACCTCGTTCGTCGACTACACGATCAGGCCGTACTTCTCGACCGACTACGTGAGGTACCGTCGGGCCAACCCGCAATACGCGGGGGACGGCATTACCGACTCGTCCGGCAATGCGCTGGACACGGTGAACATGAGGATCTCCAGATGGGGCACGACCGGCAACACCGTCTGGTTCCTCGAGTCGTGCGCGGAGTTCAGCGTGAACCAGACCTTCAGGATCTACCGCGACTACTTCGAGCTCGACGCGACCTACGCTCCGGGAACGAAGAACGTCGTCGTCACCTACTTCATAGGTCTCTATTCGTCGAGCAACTCCCTCATCGGTCTGATCAGCGGCGGCAACATGTACCGCTACGTTCCAGGCTACGACGAGGCGACACCCGCGGGATACGGCCTCGGCGGTTGGTATCCTTCGTACAAGATGTTCGCCCCGGCCTGTGATATGCGCGTGCCCGGCCGGAACCTCGGCGTCGAATGGGGTTACGACGAGACCGTGGCCTATGTCGGTTCCCCGCTGTGGCTGAAGGACATGGGAGGGGGCGGCGACTCGGTGTTCGGCCTCAAGTACTCCTCCATGAACTCGATCGTGCCGAACCCCTCGTTGGGCGCCTCGAAGACCTTCCACATGTTCGTCAGGCCGTACAAGTACTCGGACGGCAACGCGCAGGGGCACGACGTCGGCTACGCGCAGTGGGTCGCGCCCCGGATAGCCGCCGCCTATGGCAACCACAACACACCCATATTCCCCCTGGCTGTGATGGACACCGGCTCGTGGACGAGCGCGTTCCGCTCTTGGGTCGAGAACAGCCAGGTCAAGCTCGCCACGTACTCCAACAACCCCGGCCAGATCAATTGGAACTACAAGTCGGCGCAAATCGCGGGCACGAGCAACGCCGGGCCTTCGCAAGTGCCGACCGCTTGGCAACTGTACTCCACCCCCGGCACGCCGATGCTCACGCCCGAGGGAAGGGTCGTCTGCAATCCGGTGAGCGGACCCTACACGACTTCAGGCACTTACCGCTGGCACCTGATCCAGGACGACGCGAACCAGGGATGGTGGGTCGGCTCAACGGGCGTATTCTGGGATGAGATGAACAACTGGGACGCGAACAACCGCCTGCGGAGCGACTATCAGACCCGCCCCGACTTCCTCTACATCGGATACCTTCAGCTCGTCAAGGACAGCTACCAATCGGGCTACTGGAACTACGTAATCGCGAACCCGTTCACCGGCCTGCTGCACCTGGCGATCGCATGCGACATCTCGCTCATCGAGGGCTACGAGCCCTCCACCATCTACGGCGTGGACATGATCAAGCATGTCCAGTCGAGCATGGACTTCGTCAATAACATCCCGACCGCGTACCGGCCGAAGATGCTTGTCTACCAGAACTACGCCACGTCCTCCTCGGCCGACCAGAACGACGTCTACAGCGTACTGTTCGGCTCGGCGAGGTACGGCTACGACGTCGAGCTCCTTTCTTACGATTCATACGATTCGCAGATGCACAACCTCGCGATGGCCGAGGAGATGTTCAAGGCCATGGGATGCACCCGCGACTCCGATGTGAGGATAGCGGTCGGGACGCTCGATCTGTCGACCGGTTCGACGCTAAGCACCGACGCATCGATGATAGTGACGAAGGGCGCAGGGAACCCGGCGATCACCTTCACCTCGGCCCAGGCCACGTACAAGCTGTCGAATCTGTGGTCCGCCAGCAACTCCTTCTCATTCAGCATTCCATCATCCTCGTACTACCAGGCAGGTACGAATGTGGTCCAATCGGGCGGAGTGGTCTACTCCACCGACGGACGGGCGAAGTTCAGCGGGACGATCGGCGCAGAGAAGACCGGCAGCGTCGTCGCGAATCCTAGCCTGTCGGTGATGCAGACCAGCTCAGGGACCGCGACGGTGACGCTTCAGTCGATCGGTTCCGGCACGGCGTCCTTGACTGTCGCATCGACCGGCGGCACGACCCAGCTAGTTCTCAAGGGCTTCACCGCCGGCACATCCTACAACCTCAAAGTGAACTCGGTGACCGTCGCGAGCGCCGTCGCGGCCGCGGACGGCAGCCTCACCTTCACCAGGAGCTTCGGCTCGAACGACCAGGTGACGATCGTTGCGGGTGCCGGTGGCGACACGGTCCCCCCGCAGGTCTCGCAGGTCTCCCCCGCGAACGGCGCGACGTCCGTAGCGGTCAGCGGCGTGATCGGAGTCACCTTCAGCGAGGCGATGGACAAGACGTCGGCACAGAACGCCTTCACGCTCGAATCAGCAAGCTCCGTCTCTGGTACCTTCACGTGGTCGAACGGCGACAAGGCCCTAGCCTTCACACCCAGCGCCGCCCTGACCTATGACACTCAATACACCGTGACCATCTCCACCGCGGCCAAGGACGTCGCGGGCCATGCATTGCAGTCTGCGTTCCAGTCGGGCTTCACGACCGAGGCGTCCGTACCCTCGGTCCACGTTCCAACCGCCCCGCTGGGTCCGGCCTCGAGCGGAGGGGTCCGGAGCATCACGGTCACTTGGTCAGCGCCTTCGGACAACGGCGGTGCCTCAATCACGAGCTACCGGCTCTACCGCTCCACGACATCGGGCGGCGAGGGCGGCACGCCCTATGCGACCCTCGGCTCGGTCCTGAGCTATGTCGACCAAGGCCTTGGGAACGGCGCGACTTATTACTACAAAGTATCAGCCGTCAACTCCGTCGGTGAGGGGCAACTATCGACCGAGACCGCAGCGACGACCAAGAGCCTGCCCGGCCAGCCCTCCTCCGTCGGGGCGACCGGCGGAACGAGATCGATAACGGTTCAATGGTCCGCCCCGAGCTCCGACGGCGGATCGGCAGTGACATCCTACAAGCTCTACAGAGGGACGAGCTCCGGCGCGGAGACCCTCTTGGCGAACGTCGGCCTCGTCACATCGTACACTGACAGTGGCCTGGCCAATGCCACGACATACTTCTACCAGGTCTCGGCCGTGAATGCCGTGGGCGAAGGATCCCTCTCCACGGAGAAATCGGCAACGACCCTAATCCAGGTCCCGACGGCGCCGATGCAGCTCAATGCGGCCGCGACCAGCGGCACGATCACCCTCACCTGGGCTCAGCCCTCCTCGAACGGTGGAGGCGCAGTATCGGGATACAAGGTGTACCGCGGGACGTCGCCCGGAGGCGAGACGCTCCTCGCGACCATCGGGGCGATCACCTCCTACGCCGACCAAGGCCTCCAGAACGGGCTGAGGTACTATTACAAGGTCGCGGCGGTCAACTCCGCCGGAACCGGTGCGACGAGTTCAGAGGTTTCCGCGACTCCGACCGGGATGCCAGGAGCACCGACCGGATTGAGCGCCAGGGCGACCTCGGGCTACGTCCTGCTCTCTTGGAACGCGCCGGCTGATAACGGCGGATCGGCCATCACCCAGTACCGCGTCTATCGCGGGTCGAGCCCCTCCCAGCTCACACTGCTCGGGACCTCGACGACCGCCATGTTCAACGACACCTCGGTCGGTCCGAGCTTGACGCTCTACTATTGCGTTTCGGCCGTCAATGGAAACGGCGAGGGCACGTCTTCTCAGACGATCACGGTGGGCACCTCGGCGTCGGTGCCGGAGGCGCCGAACATCACCTCGGTATCCGGAGGCGATTCCTCGGTCCACCTCGAATGGTCCGCGCCGACCAATGACGGCGGGGCACCTATCCAGACATACAAGGTCCAACGTTCGACGGCGGGCGGGGCATATTCGACGATCGCCCAGTCATCCTCGACGTCTTGCGACGACCAGAGCGTCCAGAACGGCATCGCCTACCAGTACAAGGTGAGCGCGGTCAATTCGGCAGGTGAGGGAGCTGCATCTCAGGCCGTGTCGGTCACCCCGGCGACAACCCCGCCCGCACCATCGGGCCTCGAACTCGTCGCCGGAGACGCGGCCGTCACCATGAGCTGGCAAGCGCCGTCGTCGAACGGCGGCTCCGCGATCACCTCGTACCTTGTCTATCGGGGCACATCGCCATCCTCACTCGTCCAGATTTCCGAGGTGGCGTCGAACTCGACCACCGACACCACGGCGGCGAACGGAGTGCACTACTTCTACGCCGTCGCGGCTAGGAACTCGATCGGGATCGGGCCGATGTGCCCGACCGCAGACTGTACTCCCATCGCTCTGCCCTCCCAGCCCACGAACCTCGTGGCCACGGCGAGCGGTCCGTCCATCATCCTCTCCTTCACGGCGCCATCCTCAGACGGAGGTTCCGCCATAAGCGGGTACGTCATTCTGAGGGGGACCGCGAGCGGGGGAGAGACGCCCATCGCATCCGTAGGAGCGGTGAGCTCGTACTCTGACTCCAGCGTCGTTGCAGGCGTGACGTACTTCTACAAGGTGGCCGCGACCAACGCGGTCGGGACGGGCGCCGCCTCCAATGAGGCCTCGGCGATGGTGGCCAGGCAGTCCCCGCCCGGCACCCCGGCCCACCTCTCCGGCAGATACACCAACGGCGTGGTCCAACTGAGCTGGATCACGCCCTCGAAGTCCACTGGCATCACGTCCTACAACGTCTACCGCGGAACGAGCTTCAGGAACTTCGTGAAGATCGCGACGGTCGGCCCGACCACGACGTATAACGATGCCAACGTGGTGAAGGGCGTGACGTATTACTACCGCGTCTCCGCCATCAACTCCGCCGGTGAGGGGCAGTCCTCTTCGATCGCTGGGGTCTACTGCAACCCCCGCGCTTCGCATTCAATGCTATCGGAGCCGATGGTCGCCCCCCTTGCAGGCATCGACTCCCCAGCATGGATATCGCTAGCGGCGATAGGGCTGTGTGCGTTCGGGGCGATCGTCCTGGTACCTCGCTCGCAGGGCGTTCAGGAGTGGTGGGCGGCCCGTAGGAAGAGGAGATAGGCTCCGGATCCACGGACCCTGACCGAACGCCCCCAATCTCTCTTTGATGCGCATCGTCAGGTCACAGTGATCCAAAGCCACAGCTGCTCGCTGACCCCCGGCCCGGTTAGATTGAACATGACCTGCTGCCTCCCTGAGGATTGAAGGCTGAAGCTGAGGTATCGGGCGTATGTTGCACCATTCGCCACAGAGATGTTGGCCGTCAGGGCATCGCCCGGCGCAAAGGCATGAGCGACGCTCCAGTTGAGCTCGCTGTAGTTCTGATAGGCGCCGTTCCGCTCCAGGCCGACGGTCAGGTTGTAGCTCATGTCCTTGGCCATGGAGTTGAGCACCTCTAGCCTTACGGTCCCAATCTGACCGACACTGAGGTTCTGCGGTATGTCGACTAGCGTCCCGCTCGGTCCAAGGAGGGCGAACTGGGTGTACGGCTCGGGGGAAGGGACCGGAGCGACGATCAGGGCGGCCGCCGCCAAGACCACCACTGCGATTGCCGTCAGCCCCACAACCTTCTCCTTCGAGTTCGGCGACGCCAGGTGCTTTCCGACCGATGGGATTCCCGGTGCGGCGGAGAACCCTCGCACCTTCGAACGGCGATGGACGGCGATGGCGCAACCGACGTAGGTTGAGATGAGGAGGATCGCGGCTCCGCTTGCCGTGCCCACGCCCCACTCCGACCAGGAGAAGAACGAGCCGACCAGCGCCACGACCATCAGAGAGACGACGAAAGAGCCGAGAGCCCTCTCTGCGGCGGCGATCCTCCAGCGGTCCCTCATATCGATGGTCCAGAAGGGCTCTGGGAAGAGGGCGGAAACGAGGGAATAGCCCGGGACGAAGAAGACGGCGGGGAGGACCGGGACCCAGAGATACGGGGCACCAGGAGCCACGAGGGCGAACAGTATGATGATCGTCTCCGCCAGGGCGACTAGGACGAGATCAAGGGATCTGACGAGAATCGAAGAACTCTGGCTCATCCGTCCTCCGCCCCCAGGGAGTATTCCTCCATCAGCCCTCTCACGAGGTCCTTCACCTGCGCCCCTATTCTGTCGCATGAGTATTTGGCCTCTACTAGTTCCCTCCCCGATCTTCCAAGGAGCCACCCCATCTCCTTGTCGCGGAGGACTGCGACGATGTTATCGGCGAACCCTTGAGCGTTCTGTCCGACGAGACAGTTCGTGCCGTGATGAAGCTCGGGCATTCCATCCAAGGCGAGCGGCGACACCACCGTCGGTCTGGAGTGCGAGAGCATGTCTATGACCTTGGTCAGTATGCCGACGCCGCTCCAGATGGGTGCGATGCAAACGTCCGAGGCAGATATCCAGAGATGGATGTCCGGGACGAAACCGAGCAGGTCGACCCCATCTCCCAGGCCGCCCGGTGGGCAGCCCCCACCCGCGATCGCGAACCTGGCCCCGGGGATCCTCCCCCTGACGCGCGGGGCGATGTTCTGCGCGATGCAGCTCGCCGCCTCCAGGTTCGGACCGTACGAGAGCGTGCCGAAGAAGAGCACGAGCGGGACATCCCCCGGCAGCCCAAGCTTCTTCCTGGCCTCATCCTTCGCAGGGGTCCTGTCCACAACAGCGAGCTCGACGCAGGTCGGGACCACCTCAAGCTTCGGGTGGGGAAACCCCGCCTCCACGTAGCTCTGCCGGTCCCTCTCGGAGACGACCAGCACCTTCGCGCTCAGACGCTCCAGGACTCCCTCGAGCATCTCGTTGGAGGCGATGAAGTACAACGACTTGCCGACCGACTTCCCATAGGTCCTCACATTGCCGTGGTTATCCCAGATGGCTGGAGCGGATCGGAGCTTGCAGGCGAGCGCGGCCGGCAGGGCGAAGTACGAGCCCTCGGCGAAGACGACTGCTTGCTCCTTGCGCAATCTCGATAGCGTGCGAAGGAACAGATGGAGCTCTCCCAGAGGGAACATCAGGTACCGTGCGAACCTGTGCCCGCGCGGGTCGCAGGCGAACTCGCAGACCCGGCCCGCAGGCACCTCCTCCACGCGGAATCGCTCGCGGAGGAGCTTGAGCATCATCGGCGAGCGCTCGCTCGTGCCTTCCGCCGCCTTGAGCTTCGGCACGAAGAGGACCTTTCCCTTCGTCTCGGGCATCATCCGGCGCTGTGCCTCCTGTAGATTCCGATGAGGCGATCGGCCGACACGTCGAAGTCAAACTCCTCGACAGTGAGATCGCGAGCGCGAAGCCCGATGCCCCTCAGCTTCGCCTTGTCGCTCAGGGCCTCTGCCAAGGAGCCAGCCAGTCCGGACGTTTCGGATGGCAGCATCAGCCCGGCCCCCTTGTCCACGATGTCGGTCTTGAGCCCGCGGCCGAAGGACGTGAGCACTGGCGTGGCGCAAGCGGCCGACTCGATGGCCGTGAATGGGAAGAGATCGACACGGCTGGTGATCACGAGAGCGTCAGCCGCTGAGTACAGGCGGGCCATGTCGCCTCGGGTCAGATGAGAGGTGATGAAACGGACATGGTCAGAGATCCCGAGCCTGCGCGCCGATGCTCTCAGGCCGTCGAGTTCCGGGCCAGTGCCCTTGATGACGAGCAGTGTCTCTCTCCTTCGGGCGAGGAGGGAGGGCAGGCAATCCATGACCAGGTCCACTCCCTTGTTCCGATGCAGCCGGCCAACCGCGAGAAGTATGTCCTCGGCGCCTTCCAGCGCAAGGCCCTCGCGGCATTCCTCCTTCCGCATCGGCTTGAAGGTCCCGGTGTCGACGCCGCTGTGCACCACCTCCTCGAACTCGCCGTCCAATCCCTCCCTCCTCAGGTGCTCGCGCGCCGAAACCGAGCGGGGAATCACGGCCGCACATGAGGAGACGATCGCCTTTCCCGCGGTCGCATAGAAAAGCCCCTGCGCCATTCCGATCGGGCCGCTCATCCTCGTGTCGAGCTCCTGCCAGACGTAGAACGGCGTTCTGCCGCCTTCCCCAAGCCAGCCGAGGACGGTGCCGCTCTGGAACACCTCGCCCGACATCAGGGCGTCGAGCCTCAGCTCTCTCGCGCGCCTCCCAAGGGAGGGTGTGAATGGGGCGATCGAAGGTGAGAAGGGAAAGGAAAGCACGGTCGGGAGGTAGTGCAAGCTCAGCCCGCCCGGAAGTGTGGCTCGCTCCGAGGGGGCGTACGGCGCGGCGATGAACACGTGCACCTCGTGCCCCTTCTGGACGAGGTGACCGGCCAGTTCGACAATGTTCACCTCACCCTCGTCGGCCGGGGCCAGGCCTCTAGCGCCGAACAGCCTCCCCGACATCTCGACGTCGGCCGTGCGCGTCATCAGGTTGATGATGCCGATCCTCACGGCGGGCCCGTCCCCCCGTAGATGATCGAGTACGCCCCGTTGTCCATGACCTTGGTGCAGTTCGAAATCTGATTCAGGTAGAAGTCATAGAGGAAAGTCGTCCCCCATTGCATCTGCCAGAGCTGGGTCGTGCGGTCGAAGACCATCGCCACGCGGGCTGAGCCTCGGGTGAGATTGGCGAACGGATTGGGATAGACCTCCCA
>JAJRAL010000085.1 GCA_028679935.1 Methanomassiliicoccales archaeon
CCTGGTGCTCGTGGACACGTCGGCGAAGAACGAACTGTCGGTGTACCTGAAGCTGGGGATCGAGGACGCGTTCCGGTCCGACGAGTCGATGGCGAACTGGATGGTCGATCTGGCGCACAGGAACCCGTCTGAGCAGGCGCGGAGGGAGACACTGGCGAGGGCGTCCCAGGTCCCGCGGTCGGTCGCCAAGGAGTGCCTGACCGAGTTCATGACGCGCTACGACGTCAGGAAGCGGCTACCGACCATCAAGGCCCCGACGTTGATCATCGTCGGCGAGAAGGACGTGATGACGCCGCCGCGGATGGCCCGGCTTCTCAACGAGAGGATCGAGGGATCGAGTCTGGAGATCGTGCCAGGGAGCAAACATATGCCGATGATTGACGATGCCGTGGTGTTCAACGAGATTCTGCTCGGATTCCTCGCTTGAGCCCAACAAGGCTAGCACGTCGAGTGCAGTATCGCGACGAACCTCCGCTTCTCCGCGTTCATCGCCTTCACCGCGTTCTCCGTCGTCCCCTCGATGACCACGTAGCGGGAGAGGAGCTCCTTCGCCTTCGGCGTGATCGTCATCATTCCCTTGTGCCCTGCGCCGACGATGACGACCTCCGGCTTCTCTTCCTCCAGGAAGCCAAGCTCAAGCTCCGAGAGCGGCACGTGGAAGTACTCTGTTCGATACGGATGAGAGAGCTCGACCGCCCTCGGCGTGACCGAGCCGTCGACGTGGACCACTACGTCCTTCTCGAACCGCATGCCGTCGATCTCGAGCCATCCCCAACCGCAGGCGAACTTCGGCATCGTAGGTGGAGTGGAACCACATCGTGGAATACCTTTCGGCCGAGCCATGTGCTCGCGAGGCATGGCCAAGCGATATATCCGAGCGGTACCCATGCCGACGCAGGAGGCGCTACAATCCCGAGCCGAGTCAGGAGGATCCTTCTCACCGGCGCCACGGGCCAGATCGGCTCCGAGCTGGTGCTCGAGTTGAGGAGGAAGTACGGAGGGGAGAACGTCATCGCGGCCATCCATAAGAGGAGGCCGAGCGCCGAGGTGGAGGAATCCGGGCCGGTGGTCACGGTCGATCTGGGAAGTGAGAGTGCCATCTACGCCGCAGTCGAGGACAACGGCATCAGCGAAATATGGCACCTAGCGGCCGTGCTGTCGGTGGTCGGGGAGAACGACCCGCAGCAGGCCTGGAACGTGAACATGGGCTCGCTCTACAACGTGCTCGAGGTGGCGCGCAAGGCGAAGCTCGAGAAGGTTTTCTGGCCATCGTCGATAGCGGTGTTCGGTCCGGGGTCGCCGCGCATCGAAACGCCGCAAGAGACGGTCATGCTTCCCACCTCGATGTACGGAGTGACCAAGGTCGCGGGCGAGCTGCTCTGTAACTACTACTGGAACAAGTACGGCCTGGACGTTCGGTCGGTTCGCTACCCTGGAATCATCTCGTCCGCGACGCCGCCGGGCGGCGGCACCACCGACTATTCCGTTGAGATGTTCTACGAGGCGATCCAGAGAGGGAAGTACACCTGTTTCGTCCGCGAGGATACCATCCTCCCGTTGATGTATATGCCCGACTGCATCGACAGCGCCGTCGAGTTGATGGAGGCGGCGCTGTCCAAGTTGAAACGACACGACTCCTACAACGTCGCAGGAGCGAGCTTCTCTGCAGGGGAGCTCGCAGAGGAGATCAAGAAACATATCCCCGACTTCGAGATCGACTACAAGCCGGACCACCGGCAGAAGATCGCCGATTCCTGGCCGATGTCGGTAGACGACCGGCAGGCGAGGAAGGACTGGGGCTGGAGCCCCAAGTACGATCTCCGTTCTATGACCGATGACATGATCAAGAGGCTCGGCAAGAGGATGAAGAGGAAGTGATCACATGAAGCGCGACCCCACATCGTTCCTTAAGGAAGAGTATGATGCATTGGTCAAGGAGGATCTGGACTGGAAGCTGAGGGTGCTCGAGGGACCGAGCACGCCTTGGTGCGTCGTCGACGGCAGGCGGGTCCTGATGTTCTGCTCGAACAACTACCTCGGGCTGAGCAACCACCCGAAGCTGAAGGAGATGGCGATAAGGGCGATCAAAACTCACGGCGCCGGTTCCGGCTCCGTCCGCCCCATCGCAGGCAGCATGGACCTCCACTTCGAACTGGAGAGAAGGCTCGCCAAGTTCAAGGAGGCGGAGGCGTCCCTGGTCTACCAGACCGGGTTCGCGGCCAACGCCGGCCTCATACCGCAGCTCGTTGGCAAAGGAGATCTGATCATCAGCGACGAGCTAAACCACGGCAGCATCATCGACGGCGTCAGGCTGTCGCACGCGGACCGAGGCGTCTACAAGCACTGCGACACAGCCGACCTGAGCAAGGTGCTCGACGAGGCGGAGAAGAAGAACCCGACACCGCGGAGGATCCTGATCATAACCGACGGAGTGTTCTCGATGGACGGGGACATCTGCCCGCTGCCCGAGATAGCGAAGCTGGCGGAGGAGCACGGGGCGATGCTGTACGTCGACGATGCGCACGGCGAGGGCGTCCTGGGCGAGGGAGGAAGGGGGATAGCCTCGCACTTCCACCTTCCCAGAGAGAAGGTGCACGTCGAGATGGGCACGTTCTCGAAGGCGTTCGGCGTTGTCGGGGGACACGTCTCGGGCAGCCGCGATCTGGTCAATTTCGGGTACAACAAGTCGCGCACCTGGCTGCTGAGCGGCTCGCATCCGCCCGCGGTGGCCGCGGCCTGCATCGCCGCAGTTGACGTGCTAGAAACGGAGCCGGAGCACGTCAAGAGGCTCTGGGAGCACACTCGTCACTTCAAGAAGGTCATGAAGGACCTGGGTTTCGACACCGGCAGGAGCGAGACGCCGATCACGCCGGTGATGGTCGGGGACAGTGGCAAGGCGAAGATGCTGAGCGAGCGCCTGTTCGAGGAGAACGTGTTCGCGCTCCCGATCGTCTTCCCGATGGTGGCGAAGGACAAGGCGCGCATCCGGACGATAATGAACGCCGCGATGACGACCGAGGACGTCGACTTCGCCATAGGCAAGTTCGAGAAGGTCGGCAAGGAGCTCGGGATAATCTAGGCGGGTGAGCGGAGCAGCGCCACGACCTCGCTCCTCTTCCTCTCCACGCCACCGTAGCGACGAGCCACCGATGTCGTTTCGATCCTCACTACGTCGAACGAAGGAAAAAGCGCCTTGACCTCGTCCTCGTCGAAGAAGTGACAGACGATCCCGCTCTTGGCGAACGTCATCGGCTCGACCTCCATCCCGTTCCCGAACCGCATGTCGCCTCTCGACATCGCCCTGATCGAGAGGAGGCGGTTCGGCTTCAGCACCCTCGCGATCTCCACGGCCGAGGCGACCCTCTCCCCCGCCATCAGATGGCCGAGGACGTGGTGCGCGACGATGATGTCGATGCTCGCGTCGGCGAACGGCAGCAACGTCGCGTTGCCCTGAACGAGATGCGTATTCTCATGGATTCTCTCACGGCGACAGGACTTCAGCGCCGATAATGAGACGTCGAGAGCGATCACCGAGCCATGACCGCTTAGCGACCTGAGCGTCTTGCCGGAGCCGCATCCCAACTCGAGAACGATTCCCGAATCTCCATCGAATTCCGTCTCCTCGGCCGGTCCCCTCCAAGCACGCGGCTGCCTTCGATATAGGTCATCCCAGGCCCGCCACGTCGCCTTCGATGAGCCGATTCCTTCTCTCTGCGTCATCGCGATCCGCGCAGCCGAATGCTTATCGACCTCGCGTGCGCGTCCAGCCCCTCCACCTCGGCGAGCGTCTCGATCGTCTTGCTGAGGGCCTTCAGACCCTTCTTCTCGATCCTCTGGAACGAGGTCCTCTTGCAGAAATGCCAGACGTCGAGGCCGGAATAGGTCATGGCGTAGCCCGCGGTCGGGAGCACGTGGTTAGTCCCGGAGGCGTAGTCCCCGCAGGCCACCGCCGAATAGGGTCCGAGGAACACGGAGCCCGCGTTCTCGATCTTGCTTAGAATCCGGCTCGCATCGTGCCACTGGATCGACAAGTGCTCCGGGGCGAGCTGGTTCGCGATATCGACTGCTTCCTGCAACGACTTGCAGACGACGTAACCCGCGTTCTCCATCGATTTGCTGATTATCTCGGCCCTCAAGGAGAACGTCCCTTGGCGCTCGAGCTCCTTTCCCACTTTGGAAGGGAGCGACTTGTCAGTCGTCACCAGAGCGGTCGGCGACCTCGGGTCGTGCTCCGCCTGGGCGAGGATGTCGGCGGCGATGTACTCGGGCACCGCGGAACTGTCCGCGAGGATGACAATCTCGCTCGGCCCCGCGGGAAAATCGATGTCCACCGCGCCCTTCAGGGCGATCTTCGCCGCGGTCACATAGACGTTGCCTGGTCCGACGACCTTCTGCACCTTGCGGATGCTCTTCGTGCCGAAGGCCATGGCGGCGATCGCCTGCGCCCCTCCGGAGAGGTAGACCTCGTCCGCTCCGGCGATCCTCAGGGCGGCAAGGGTAAGTGGATTCGCGGGCGGGGGCGTGAAGCAGACGATCTCCTTCACACCGGCGACCTTCGCCGGGATCACACACATCAGCGCGGTGCTCGGATAAGCCGCCCTGCCGCCGGGGATGTAGGCCCCGATCCTCTTCAGTGGAGTGACCTTGACCCCCAGGGTGATCCCCGGTTCCACCTCCTTCGACCATTCGGCCCGCTTCAGCTGAAGTCGGTGGAAGCGCTCGATCCTCCTCTTGGCGGAGAGGAGGGCCCTGCGCACCCCCGGATCGATGCCCGCCTCCGCCCTGTCGAGCTCCGCCTTGCTGACGCGCAAGGACTCCAGCTCGACCTTGTCGTACAGGCTCGCCAGGCGGACCAGCGCCTCGTCGCCGTCCTTCCAGACCTCATCGATGATGGCCTGGACGGAATCCATGACCTGGACCAGGCTGGTGACGCGCCCGGCGTTCCATGTGTCCAGGTCCAGTGGCCCCCACATGAAGCGCAGAATCACGGGTGGCTACTTCTATGTTTCCCGGCATCGAGCAGCGCTTGAGCGTGGTGGTTCGGAGAAAAGGTTTATCCATCGGGAAGGGCTCGGCCGTGTTCATGGCAAAGCAGGTCAATTGCTCGCACATACTGGTCGGCTCGGAGAAAGAGGCGAAGGACCTCCTCGCGAAGATCAACTCCGGAGAGAAGTTCCCGGAGCTGGCGAAGAAATGGTCCAAGTGCCCGTCGAGCAAGAAGGGCGGAGAGCTCGGCTGGTTCGGAAAGGGACAGATGGTGGCGGAGTTCGAGAAAGCGGCCTTCGAGGGAGAGAAAGGGAAGGTCGTCGGGCCGGTCAAGACGCAGTTCGGCTGGCACCTCATCAAGATCAACGATCAGCGCTGATCGCGGATGCGACAAAACCTTGATTACGATACTTGCAGCTAGGGCACTGAAGATTGGATGAGCAAGCTGGATTGGTGTTCGACATGACGGAAGGCATCAGAGTCTGCGATTTCTGCGGCAAGGAGGTCCCGAACGAACTGGCGTTCTGCCCATACTGCGGCAGGCAGATGAGTGGCTCTGCCAAGGCCGGCCCCGCACCTGCGGCGGTCAAGCCGCCGGTCGAGAGAGTGAAGTGCTGGAACTGCGGCAAGGAGAACGACTCGTCGATGAAGTTCTGCCCCGAGTGCGGTTCGTCGAACCAGGCTCCCCCGCCGGCGAAGGCGGAACCGAAGCCCGTCCCGCCGCCGGTCGTCCCAGTGCCCGTACCTCCAGCACCCGCCCCGCAGCCCGTTCCGGAGCAGGCGGTCGCGGCGCCGGTCGCCAGACCTGTACCATTGCCAGTTCCACCAGGAGCCTCGCAGCCGAGCGGGACGACGCGATGCGTCTCCTGCGGCAAGGTCGTCCCCGACGGCCTCAACTTCTGCCCAATGTGCGGCAAGGCCGCTCCCTACTCCTCGTCGGCCACCCCTACCGCCGCCCCGCAGTCTGGAAAGGTCAAGTGCGTCGGGTGCGGCAGGGAGGTGCCTGACGGATTGAACTTCTGTCCGATGTGCGGAAGACCCGCGCCATACGGACTGGTTGCCGTTCCGCAGGCGCCACCGGCTCAGCCAGCCGCTGTGCTGGTCTCTCAACCCCAGCCTTCTGCAACAGGGACGAAACCATGCCAGGGCTGCGGCAGGGAGATCAAGGAAGGACTCTCCTTCTGTCCCTATTGCGGACGGCCCGCCAGCATGAGCGCCCCGGCGCGGACTTCCGCCGCGCAGGCCGCCACATACAAGTGCATGGGATGCGGCAGGGAGGTGAAGAGCGATCTAAGGTTCTGCCCCTACTGCGGGCGGCCGAACCAGGCCTTCGGCGCACCTTCACCCCAGGCGGCGCCAAAGGAGACGCGGTTATGCCCGTCCTGTGGAAGGACGATCCCGCAGGGGCTGAAGTTCTGTCCCTTCTGCGGCAGGCAGCTGGGTTGAGCCCTCGGGACACAGGCGCGCCCGGTGACGCATCGGTTGAGGCTGGCCAGCCCGTCACTTTTAAGTAGCCTAGGGAATATAGCCAGCTAAATCGCCCGGCGATGGTCGGGCAGACAAAGGAGGAAAAGACTCAATGGCAGACGCTCCACAAGGAGGAACGAGGATGTGCACTGGGTGCGGCAGGCAGATCCCCGTCGAGTATAACGTATGCCCGCATTGCGGGAGACCCCAGAATCTCCAGTACGGACCGCAGCCGGCCCAGCAGGTCGAACCGCTCGGCGGCGGGATGACCATACTGCTCTACCTGCTCTCGTTCTTCATCCCAATAATCGGGATAATCATCGGGCTGATCTGGATGGGCGCGGGTGCGGACCCTGAGAGGAGGCGCGTCGGCAAGATGTGCCTTCTGTTGGGCATCTTCAGCATCATCCTCTGGGTGGTCATCGCGATAATCGTCGCGGTGCTCATGACCCCATGGTACGTATACCTCATCTAAACGCTTCAGGGGGGCGCACAGTCCCCTCATATCCTCATCTTTTTCTGACTAGACTTCTGACGACGAGGTTCACTTCTTTTCCGCCGACTTGACGGCGATCTTCAGCTGGTTCAGCAGGCACGGTTCGGCGTACGAACCCGGGGTATTCCTGAGCTGTTCGTACAGCGCCACCGGGTCCCTGCCCTTCAGGTCGTCGACAGAATGGATGCCCAGGAAGTAGAGCGCCTCCGCGGCTTTCTCGCTCACGCCCGGAAGCTTGCGCAGCTCCCTCACGACGTACGCCTTGTCGGTCATCTTCTCCCCGCATCATTCGAGCCCGGACTAGATAATCCTGCGGCTAGAGGCCCAAAAGATGCAGCGACGGCAGGATTATCGCATGCGCGTTCGCGTTGATCCAGTCCGAGACTCCCTGGAGCATGTATTCGACCGCCATCGCGGCGATCAGCAGCCCGATGATCTTGGAGAAGATCTCGATGACGTTGTTCCCGACGCGGCGGACGATGTAGACGGCGTTGCGCAGCAGCGCCCACGTTATCACTAGCGATATGACGCCGGCGAGCAGAGTGGTGACGATGCCGACGCTCGACGTGAGCAGGATCGCCGTCGTGATGACGCCCGGACCGGTGAGGATCGGCGTCGCGATTATGACCCAGGCGACGTTGTCCCCGCCCTGCTTCGTCAGGTTGAACCCGAAGATGATCTCGACCGCCATCAGGATCAGGACTATCCCCCCGGCGACGCGGAAGCTGTCGACGCTCACGCCGAACAATGCCAGGAGGTTCGTGCCGATGAGGGTGAAGATGAAGAAAAGGATCGCGGCGACGATGATCGCGTTGTTCGCCGCCCTCATCTTCTCCTTGTCGTCCATGTTCTTCGTCATGCTGATGAAGATCGGCAGGCTGGCGAACGGATCGAAGATGAAGAACAGGAGCGCGACAGCGTACACCAGCGAATCTATCGGGGTCATCAGTAGATCGACTGGCAAACAAGGCGGCGACCTATAATGATTACGCAGCGATGCTCATCGCTAGTACGACACGGCTCTGACGAAGCAGAACGCAGACATGCTTGCGGCAGGGGTAGCGAGCTGAAGGCCAGGCGCGCCTCGCAAAACCATTTATATCGCTCGCTCTCGTATGAACGAAATCATGTACGAGAACAAGAAGAAGCGATTCTGGCGCTGTCACATCTGCGGGGACATCCACTACGGCGAGAAGCCGCCAGAGACGTGCCCCACCTGCGGATTCAAGAACTCCTTCTGCTTGACCGACAACCCGGAGGTCACGAACGTAACGAAGGACGTGGAGTACGCCCTCGACAGCGAGGACAAGCTGGTCAAGGCATGGGAGGACTTCACGGTGAAGGCGGACTTCAGGCTCTGGGACGATAAGCAGGCCGTACGCGACCTGGCGACGGGAGAGCTTGAGAACGTCAAGACCAAGGGCCTGCGCTACTGCCCATGCCGCATCACCACCGGCGACAGGCAGGCGGACATCAACCTCATCTGCCCCTGCAACTTCAAGATCCAGCGGACGTGGAAGGAGCACGGCGAATGCTGGTGCGGTCTCTTCGTGAAGAAGGTGAAGTGATGGCGGACGACGGTCAGAGGCTGATCTGGTTCTACGGGAGGGAGTGCCCGCACTGCAAGGCGCTCCACCCCGTGGTCGACAAGTACACCGCGGACACGGGAACGGAGATCGTCATGCTGGAGGTATGGCACGACGACAAGAACGCCCAGCTGATGCGCAAGTACGGCGACAAGATCAGAGAGGCGTGCGGCGGGGAGCTCGGGGTGCCGGCGTTCTACAACGAGAAGACGGGCAAAGCGATATGCGGCGCCCGCCTCACCATCGACAGAATCCAGAAATGGGCGAACGGTCAGTAGGCGGGACGTCGGAGCAGCTCGTCGAAAGGAAAGTGCGAGGCGGCAAGCTCTTCCGCATCCGGATCTGGCGCGAGGGCGACGTGGCGGTCGGCGTGTCTCTGACGGGCGATTTCTTCCTTGAGCCCGAGGAGGGCATCGAGAGGCTGGAGTCGGCACTACTGCAGGCGTACACCAGCCCTGGTCCCGAAGCTGCGACGAAGATCATCGAGGGCGCATCGAAAGGACTGACGATCACGGGCTTCTCCCCTGCGGACCTGGTGGGAGCCCTGGAGGAGGCGGGCGGATGCCGTGGCGCCTGATACAGTTCCAGGCGTTGCCGGCCGCGATGAACATGGCGGTCGATGAGTGCCTCACCGAGCGGGTCGCCAAGGGGTCGAGCCCCCCGACCGTCAGGCTATACGGGTGGCATCCTTCGGCCGTATCAATCGGCAGGTTCCAGTGCCTGGCCGACGAGGTCGACACCGAAGAATGCGCGAGACGCGGGGTGGACTTGGTCAGGAGGCGGACCGGGGGAGGAGCCGTCTACCATGACCGCTCGGGAGAGATCACGTACAGCGTGGCCGCGCCCGACCACGAGATGCCGAGCGACATCAATCTCTGCTACCGCAAGATTTGCGGGTGCCTAGTCAACGCGCTGGGCTCGCTAGGCGTGGCCGCCGAGTTCAGACCGATCAACGACATCTTGGTCGGGGGGAAGAAGATCTCCGGAAGCGCTCTGACCAGGAGGGGGGGCGCGTTCCTGCAACATGGAACCCTCCTGCTCAGCGTCGACACCCGAGTGATGTTCAGTCTTCTGAAGGTCTCGAGGGCGAAGGCCCTGGACAAGGACATTGCTTCGGTCGAGGAGAGGGTGACGGCGCTCGACCGGCACTGCGCCGCGAGCAGAGGGGAGGTCTTGGCCGCGCTCGAGGGCTCCTTCCGTTCGGAACTGGGCTGCGTCCGCGGCTCGCTCACCGATGCGGAGATTCGACGGGCGGAGGAGATCGCGGCGGAGCGCTTCGGCTCCTGGGCCTGGACCTCATTGCGCTGATCAATGCAGGGCGGTAATGATCTCCGGTCTCTCCAGATACCTCACGAGCTCGTTCATGAACGCCGCCGCCTGCGCCCCGTCGAGTATCCGGTGGTCCCAGGTGAGCGAGAGGGGCAGCACCTTCCTAACGTCGACCTTACCGTTCCTGACCCAAGGCATGTCCCGGATCCTCCCGATCCCCAGGATCGCCGCCTCCGGGTAGTTGACGATGGGCGTGCCGTACGTCCCGCCCAGGCTTCCGTAGTTCGTTATCGTGAACGTCCCTCCCTTGAGATCAGCCAGGTCGAGCTTCCGCGCC
>JAJRAL010000081.1 GCA_028679935.1 Methanomassiliicoccales archaeon
ATATCGTCAGGATAAAGATCCAACCGGGCGCGGAGGGCGAGCAGGAGGTCAGGATCGCCGATGAGGGGATCGGAATCCCGGATGACGTCAAGCCGAAGATCTGGCAGGAAGGGTACAAGCACGGCAAGGGAGGACAATCGGGCCTCGGCCTCTACATCGTCAAGAAGGTCATGGAGAGGTACGGCGGGACCGCCACCGTCGAGGACAACAAACCGAAGGGCACCGTGTTCGTGCTCAAGTTCCATGCCGCGTGATCACCGTTTCGCGAGCAGGATTCTTGCGGCGGCCGACGCCGATCTCGCCACCTCGTCCTCGTCCACAAAGACCGGCCTGCGGTCCCTGACGATCACGTTGCCGTCGCAGAGGACGGTCCTCACATTGCCCGGGTTCGCCGAATAGACGACGCAGGACACCGCGTTCTCGGCTGTCACGGGACACATGTTCGCCGCCCTCGCGTCGAGCATCACCATGTCCGCCTTCTTCCCCGCTTCGATGGAGCCGAGCTCGGAGGCCATTCCTATCGCCCTCGCTCCGCCGAGCGTCGCGAAATCCATGGCCTGTTGCGCGCTTACGACCGTCGCGTCCCACCGGTTCGACTTCTGTAGCAGCGCGAGCGTCTTCATCTCCCCGAACATGTCGAGGCTGTTGTTCGTGCTCGAACCGTCGGTGCCGATGGAGACGTTCACCCCCTCCTTCAGCATCTCGGGGACCGGCGCGACCCCTCCCGTCGCAAGCTTCATGTTCGAGACGGGGCAGGTCGCCACGGACGCCTTCGCCTTCGCCATCGCGCGGACCTCGTTGATCGTCAACCAGGCGCTGTGGGCGGCGAGGCAGCGCTCCCCGAGGAATCCGATGTCCCTCAGCCACTCGACCGGTCGCTTGCCGTATTTCTTCTTGTGCTCGTAGACCTCGCCCCTCGTCTCCGAGAGGTGCATGTGGAGCAGGAGGCCGTTCTCGTCCGAGTAAGCCTTCGACTCGAGGAACGTCTCCTTGGAACAGACGTAGACGCCCTGGAGGCCGATCCCCGGAATCACTCGGGGATTCGACTTGAACTTCGAATGGAACCGCTTGCAGTTATCGAGGGGCACTCCCTTCTGCGTCGTGAACTCCTTGTCCAGGACCGCCCAGCACAACACTCCCCTCAGACCCAGCTCCTCGACCGCCTTCGCGATCACGTCCTCCGAGTAGTACATATCGACGAAGGTGGTAGTGCCGGAGCGGATCATCTCGAGGCATCCGAGCCGTGCGCCAGCAAGCAGGTCCGAGTCCTTGCGATCCGCGTCGGCGGCGAACATCCTCTCCAGGAACTTGTCGAACGGGATGTCGTCGGCCAGGCCCTTCATGATGCTCATCGAGACGTGGGTGTGCGCGTTGACGAAGCCGGGGATGAGCAGATCCCCGTTCGCCTCGATGACATCGTCGGCGTCGCCTTTCGTTCGGCCGACCTCGGCGATCCTGCCGTCCTCGACCCTGACATCTCCCCTGATGACCCTGCGCATGGCGTCCTGGGTCACGATCACGGCGTCCTTGATGAGCAGATCGGACATGAGACCGCGCCTGGCATGCGGTTACGGTCTATTGAATTCTCGCCGAGTCGCGGGCAAAGGAATTAACCGTCCGAGGGCGTTTCCAGCCAGGTAGTGCGGGCATGGTCATCATCACATTCCTCGGCACGGGAGGGGGGCGATTCGCCACCGTCTACCAGGTGCGGAGGACCGGCGGCATATACCTCAGCGATACGGCCAACATCCACATCGACCCAGGTCCGGGCGCGATGCTCGCGATGAGAGATGCGGGGATAGACCCCGCGAGCACCGACCTCATCCTGATCTCCCACGCCCACCCCGACCACTACGCCGACGCGGAGGTCGCTGTGGAGGGGATGACCGCCTGCAGCCTAAAGAGGAAGGGGACCGTGGCCGGTTCATTCGGCTCGATCTTCGGCGATGGCGACTTCGGTCCGGTTCTGTCGGCGTACCACCGCAGGATCGCCTGGAACGCCCAAGCCCTGAGACCAGGGGACGCTCTCGCGCTAAGCGGGATGAGGGTCCTGGCGACGCCGACCGCGCACTCCGATCCGAGCGGCATCGGATTCCGCATCGAGACGTCCGCAGGCCTC
Source organism: Methanomassiliicoccales archaeon (assembly GCA_028679935.1). The sequence continues at coordinate 2,120 of JAJRAL010000081.1, forward strand.
GTCTCGTACGTGAGCGACTCCGAGCTTGATGATGAAGTCGTGAGGTCCCATGCGGGCGCCAGGGTGCTGATCCTCTTTGTCACGCGACCTCTCCGCTCAAGGGTCAAGAACCATCTTTCGACCGAGGACGCGGCGGAGTTCGCCTCCCGAATCTCGCCCGAGGTGGCGGTGCTCACCCATTTCGGCTCGAAGTTCATCCACGACGACATAGAGAAGCAGCGTGCGTATGTCGAGGAGAACTCGGGTGTGCGGACGATCGCGGCCCAGGACATGATGAGACTCCAAATCGGGCGAAGAATTCTCATAAAGAGGCAGGAGTCCAATCTTGAGCGAGCCTCGGAGCGACGAACCCCTTAAGTCGGGCGAGCCCACTTCAACCGCGGTAAACATGCTGTCAAGGGAGGAGGCTCTCGCCCTCATCAGGCGCCACGTGGCCAAGGAGAACAACGTCAAGCACATGATCGCCGTCGGCGCCATCATGCGGCAGCTCGCTGTCAGGCTTGACGAGGACCCGGCAAGGTGGGAGCTCGTCGGCCTCCTGCACGACATCGACTTCGAAGAGTGCCATGGGGCGGAGGATCACACCCTCGTCGCGGCGCAGATCCTCACC
>JAJRAL010000159.1 GCA_028679935.1 Methanomassiliicoccales archaeon
AACGCTCGAGCTTCGACGTGGACCTGGCGCGGGTCAGGGCGGTGGCGGACTACCAGTTCGGCAAGGGGGCCTCGGACCTGCTCCTCGACGGCAAGGTCGAGATCACGAAGTCGAAGAACACCGGCAAGATCCGCACGGTCCTGGTCGACGGCAAACACATCCTCTCGATGAGGGCGCCCGACGGCTTCTTCACGTTGCGTCCCGAGGGGGCGAGGAAGCTCAAGGCCGGTCTCAAGTCACCGGTGCTCAGGGTGATAGTCGACGACGACTCGGCGCAGTACAACCGCGAGGGCAAGAACGTCTTCTGCGGCTTCGTCCTGGACTCCGATCTCGGACTCGTGCCGATGGACGAGGTGATGGTCGTGGACCGGAACGACGAGCTTGTGGCGGTGGGCAGGGCGATCCTCACGAGGGACGAGATGCTCGCTATGAAGAAGGGCATGGCCGTCAAGGTCAGAGAGGGCGTCAGGCCTTGATCTTGGCGCCGACTGCCCTCAGCTCCTCCTCCGTCATCCTGTAGAGGTACCAATCGAGACGCTTTCCCCCGAATCCCTCATAGAACTTGATCGCTTCTGAATTCCAGGTGAGGACTGCCCATTCCATCCGCCCACAGCCGGTCTTGATGGCCTCTTCGGCGCAGTATCTGAGAAGCTCCCTGCCCGCGCCCTTCCTCCGGTGCCCTTCGAGCACGAACAGGTCCTCTAGGAAAAGGGTGGCCTTGCCGAGGAAGGTGGAGTAGGTGAAGAAGTAGATGATGTGGGCGACCGGGGTCCCGTCTTCGTACGCCACGAAGGCGTTGAAGCGGGGAGGGTCCATCAAGGCGTCGTGCCTCAGGCGCCGTTTCGCTTCCTCGTCGGGGCCGGGGAGACGCTCGAAACGCGCCAGCTCACCGATCAAGTTCACCAGGTCGTCCACGTTCCCTGCGTTCACTCTTCGGATGGCGATCTCGGGGGGCAAGCTGTCACCGACCGGTCGCATGGGCCCTACCTCTACTTGCAGCCTGCGGACGCTACGAATCGATCCTCAGGAAGTCTCTAGGCGTCAGGGTCGGGGAGTGCTTCCGATTCTGGAGCGATAACCGCTTCGGCGACCTTCAGGCAGGCGAGCAGATCCTCGATGGTGTGCAGCATCGACGCCGGGGAGGCCGCCTTCGCCGTCAGGACGATCGACCGGCCGATCACTTCCGCCTTGACGTATTCCCCGTTGTCGAGGGAGATCGACCGAGCGACCTCAATCGCCTTGTCCTCGTCGGGCAGCTCGACCTCGATTCGGCACTCCACGCTCACGCCAGGGAATGCGGCGGCTCGATACTTAACGATGCTGGGCCAGAGAAGCTTTATTACCGGCGCCGTGCCATCCGAACGGCGACAGGGGACTTGGCGATGGAACTCGTTGATTGCATCGAGAAGCGCGTGAGCGTGAGGGCGTTCGCCGAGGGCGACGTGCCGGACGACGTCGTGATGGAGGCGCTGAGGCTGGCGCAGCTCGCTCCGTCCGCCGGCAATCTTCAGGCGAGGGATTTCGTAGTCGTCAAGGACACGGAGACGAAGAGAAGGCTGACGCGAGCGGCGTTCGGGCAAGGATTCCTCGAGGACGCGCCGGTCGTCATCGTCTGCTGCGCCAACCTGAACCGGATCCGCAACTATGGGACGCGGGGCACCGACCTGTATTGCCTCCAGGACGTCGCCGCGGCGGCCGAACACATCATGTTGTACGTCTGCAGTCAGGGATACGGAAGCTGCTGGATCGGCGCTTTCGACGAAGGGGAGGTGTGCAGGGCGCTGCAGCTCCCCGGCCATGCGAGGCCGCTGGTCATGATCCCGATCGGCAAGCCGAAGGAAGAAGTGAAGCGGACTCCGAGGCTCAAGCTAGACACTGTGACGCACAACGAGAAATGGTGAGGCCGACCCCCCGCAGGGTTTGAAGAAAAGAGTAGCCCCGGGCAGATTCGAACTGCCGTCACCGGATCCAAAGTCCGGGATGATTGACCACTACACTACGGGGCTCTGCAGCCTCGATTAGAGTGCCTGTATATAAAACGAAAGAATGAGAACGATGTTCCAGTCCGGCGATTCGCCCTCAACGAGCTCATAGAATCCTTCCGACCAGATGGGTCGCCGTGCTCTCGGTTATCAACGCATCATATCTCTCGCCAAGCACGAGCAATCGCCTGATAACAATCGGCGCATAGCAGTTGTCACGGCAGACGATCGAGCCGTTCTTGCCGACCTCTGTCGCTATCACACTGAGACGTTCTCCAATCAGATCGTGGTTCAGCTGCCCCGCGATCTCGAAGCGTAGCTTCGCGACCTCCCTGGACCGGTCCTTGGATATCCGGCTCACGACCTGTTCCTTCATCGCTGCCGCCGCCGTGCCTGGCCGGGAGGAGAACCGTGTCACGTTGACGATGTTGGGTCGGACCCTCTTCAGCATCTCGATCGTTGCCATGTGATCCTCTTCCGTCTCGCCCGGGAAGCCAGTAATGACGTCCGTGGACAACGTCAGCCTAGGGAGGGCGGCCCTGAACATCGCCACCTGCCCCTCGAACGTCGAGGCACCGTAGCCTCTCCCCATGGACCGGAGGAGACGATCGCTGCCCGACTGGACCGGCAGATGCAGGAACTTGTAGACTTTGGGTTGCCGGAACGCCTCGATCATCGCTTCCAGGACCTCGCTCAGACTGTCGGGGTTCATCATCCCGACTCGTACTTTGAAATCCCCCTCGACCTCGCAGACCCTGTCGATCAGCTCGGGCAGGCTCGCCCCGATCTCCGAACCGTAGCATCCGGTGTCCTGCGTGGTCAGGAGTATCTCCTTCGCTCCCACCTTCACTTCGCGGCGGACCGATTCGATGACCTTGTCGACGGGATAGCTCCTCAGACCGCCCCTCGCGATCTTGGTGATGCAGTATGCGCAATTGCCGAGGCATCCCTGCGCGATCGGTACGATGCCGGTGGGTCCATGCTCCGGCAGCACCGCCCCTTTCCCTCGGCCGAAGCGTCCCTCGATGACTTCGCTGAACATCGGATAGTCGGAGACCGGGACCACCAGGGCCTCTGGGAAGCGAGTCCTCAGGCCATCGGCGTCGATTGACGGGATGCATCCGGTGATGACGATCCCCTTGCCCCCGGATTCCATCACCTTCAGGTACCGGAGGATCTTGCGTTCGGTGGCGTCGATCACGTCGCACGTGTTGGCGACAACGACGTCCGCCTCCTCTTCGGTCCGGACGACCTCGTGGCCGAGTGCCGCCAGCTTGCCCTCCATCTCCAGGCCCTCGCCCTGGTTCATGGTGCAGCCGTAGGTCGTTACCTTGAACTTCACGGCCACTCGATTCGGAGGTGCGTATAATAAACTGCGCCCGCCGGGAATCCACATCGCGAAGCGGGTGCTCAGTTGGATGCCAGACAAGCTCTCCCAATCTTCAGGCACGGCGATGCCGAGACTACGCCTTCATCATCTGATGCGAACGGGGCTCTCGGTGACGGATTCGCTCGCCTGGCGAGGGCACGTCCCACGAGCCACCCGGTTCGAGAACGACGCATTCTCCGATTCCTTGGTCCGCGATCTTCCGGGCGAACTCCTTCGGGTCGGTCAGAATCAGACCGTGAGTGTTGTAGTGCATCGGAATGACGTGCCTCGCCCTGAGAAGCGCCTCCGCTCGCACCGCGTCGTCCGCGTCCATGGTGTAATGGCCTCCGATCGGGACCAGGGCTGCGTCGAGCTCGAACTCGTCGCTTATCAGAGCCATGTCGCCGAACAACGCGGTGTCGCCCGCGTGATAGATGTTCACCGAATCGATGCTGATTACGAAGGAGGAAGGCACGCTCAGAAGGCCGCCTGATACCGAGGATGAATGGATCGCGTTGAACATCTTCACGGTGCAGATCGGAGTCTTGACCGTCCCTCCGATATGCCCGTCGAGCACCTTCGCGCCCTTGCCCTCGGCGTACGTCGCGAGTTCATACGTCCCGAGTATCGGGGCGCCGGTGCGCTTGGAGATGTCGATCGCATCGCCGAGGTGGTCACC
>JAJRAL010000183.1 GCA_028679935.1 Methanomassiliicoccales archaeon
CCGTCTACGAAATCTCTGACGTCCTCTCGGCGGCGATGATGCCGGAGAAGGAGTTCGCCGCTCTGGAGAGGAAGATACTGACGCTCGTCGGCACCGAGGGCAAGTTCTCCGGGGACGTGGCCGAGAAGCTCGGCATCACCGCGACGATGTTGAAGTCGCTCGTCAAACGATCGTTGAAGCTCGATTTCCGCGGCCACCGGATCGAGCGGTTGAAGGAATGAGGTTTTTGAGATGCAAGATGTGCGAGTGCTCAGGCTCGGCCATCGTCCGGCGAGGGACAAGCGCATCACCACGCACGTCGCGCTGACGGCCAGGGCGCTCGGCGCCAAGGGCATCTACGTCTCGACGAAGGACGTCGAGCTGGAGGAGAGCGTGCGGGACGTCGTCGACCGCTTCGGCGGCGACTTCGAGATCACCACGGGAGTGAAGTGGCTCCCGCTGCTCCGCGGTTTCAAGGGGGTCAGGGTGCACCTGACGATGTACGGGGTGCACATCGACGACGCCCTGCCGGAGATACTCGAGCGTAAGGGGGAGCCGATGCTCGTGGTGGTCGGCGCGGAGAAGGTGCCTCCGGAGGTCTACCAGGAGGCGGACTTCAACGTCGCCGTGGGCAATCAGCCGCACTCCGAGGTCGCCGCGTTGGCGGTATTTCTGGACAGGTTGACGAAGGGCGAGGGACTGCACAAGGACTTCGAGGGCAGGCTCAGGGTATTGCCGACCGAGAGGGGGAAGAGGGTTGTCGAGCGCGATTCCCACTGACGAGCAATGCATCCAGATCCTCAGGGACGAAGGGTGCAAGAGGAGCATCATCGAGCACGTCTGCACCGTCCGCTCGATCGCGATGGAGATGGCGCGGCGGAGCGGCGCGGACCGCGAGCTTGTGAGCGCCGGTGCGTTGCTGCACGACGTTGGCAGATCGAAGACGCAAGGTCTCTTCCACGTCGTCGAGGGGGTAAAGATCGCGAAGCGGAGAAAGCTTCCCGACTCGCTGGTCGATGTCATCCAGCATCACGTCGCCGCCGGCTTCACGCTGGAGGAAGCGAAGGAGCTCGGCCTTCCCGAGGGCGATTACATGCCGAGGACCCTCGAGGAGAAGATCGTCTGCCACGCGGACAACCTGGTCAAGGGGCCGGAAGGTATCCAGACGCTCGAGGAGGCGTCGGGCGAGGTGCTGCGCAAGGGTCACGAGGTTACCGTACAGAGGATGCGGGTCATGCACCGCGAGCTCTCGGAGGCGTGCGGCGTCGACATCGACGAGCTCGTCGAACAGGTCCGTTCGGAGCCGGTCAAGGGACCGTGCGCCGCTTATGCTGGCCGGCGAGGTACTCGTCCCTGAGCTTCTGGTAGACTCGCGCATTGGTCAAGGCCCTCTCCCCGGTCGTCTGGTCGTTCGAGCGGACTATCCGACCGGGAACGCCGACGACCACGGAACGAGGCGGCACGCTCATCTTCGACGTGACGACCGCGTTCGCGCCGATGATGCATTCCTCGCCGACGTCCGCTCCGTCGAGGATCGAGGAGTTCATGCCGATTATGCAGCGGTCGCCGATGATGGCGCCGTTGATCACCGCGCCGTGGCCGATGCTGCAGTCCTTCCCGATGACGGTCGGCCTTCCCGGCCCGACGTGCAGCACCGCCGAGTCCTGGACGTTGGTGCCCTCTCCGACGACGATCCGCTCCTGGTCGCCGCGGAGAACTGCGTACGGCCAGACGGAAACGCCGTCCTCTAGCTCCACTTCGCCGATGATGACCGCGGTCGGGTCGACGTAGATCGCCATAGACGGAGGGACGATGGCTAGTTCGTTCTTACTTCTTCGCCGCGGGCGCAGCGGCGCCCTTTCGGGTGGTGACGCGCTTGGGGAAGTACTTCAGGAGGATGATGTCCCCGATCGACTGGATCCAGCGGAACGGGACGTTTACCGCCTTGGAGTCCTCGACCAGCAGCGGGTTCGTCTCGCCGACGAACAGGCCGTCGACGCGCTTGTTTTCGAGGTCTATCACCAGGTTGTTCACGTTGCCCAGAAAGACGCCGGTCGGCGTGTACACTTGCAGCCCTATGAGCTCAGAAGCTTCCTCCATCATCGGCCATCACCAGCCAGGAAATGGGTATGTTCTGTTTTAAAGCCTTCGGGACACCAACAAGCCTGGAATCGGAGGTCGGGGACGTCCGTGGCCCAGGAGAATGCTTTTCTACAAGCTGCTACGAAACAGGCAAAAGGTAGATATCGTCGAATGGGAATCGGTTTTGCCGCGAACAGACACAACCGAATCACGGTGACATAATGGATGATGATCTGGAAGCGATAAGGAGGAAGAAAATGGCCGACATGAAGAAAGGGGCCGAGACGAACTGGCCCACCGAGCCTGTGGCAGTGACCGATTCCGATTTCGATGCCTTCGTAACGAAGTACCACCTGGTCGTGGTCGACTGCTGGGCGCCCTGGTGCGGGCCGTGCCGGATGGTCGCCCCGGTGGTGGAAGCACTGGCGAAGGAGATGAGCGGGAAGGTCGCGTTCGCCAAGCTCAACACTGACGAGAACATGAGCGTGCCGAACCGCTACCGGATCAGCGCGATACCGACGCTGCTGATTTTCAAGGATGGAAAGCTTGCCGACCGCATCGTCGGCGCCAGGCCGAAGGAGCAGCTGGCGGCCGAGGTCCAGCGCCACCTGACCTGATGCTGGCAAAGCTCGCAAGCCACGGAAAACTGGGATATAGCGGACGCTGCGATGTCCCCCTTGGGTGAAACGGTGGACTTCGAGGTAGTGATAATCGGCTGTGGCCCTGCTGGCCTCCAGGCGGCGATCCACGCCGCCAGGAAGAAGGTCAGCGTCGCGGTCGTCGGGCATCCGGGCAAGAGCGGCCTGAACAAGGCGCACGTCGAGAACTACCTCGGGATGCCGAAGACCGACGGGGCGCAGCTCATCGCCTACGGAGTCGAGCAGGCCAAGCGCTTCGGCGCGCAGTTCTTCGAGCAGGATGTGCTGAAGACGGAGAGGAAGGATGATTCGTTCCTCGTGTCGACGGACCACGACCTCGAGCTGCGCTGCAAGGCGCTCATCCTCGCACCAGGCATCTCGAGGGCGAAGCTCAACGTACCCGGGGAAAAGGAGCTGTTGGGAAAGGGCGTCAGCTACTGCGCCACCTGCGACTCCGGCTTCTTCAAGGGGAAGAAGGTGGCGGTGATCGGGGACGAGAGCACGGCATCGGCCTCGGCCATCCTGCTCACAGAGTACGCGTCCGAGGTTGCCTGGATAGCCAAGCATCCGAACGTGGCGGAGCCTCTCTTGAACAAGGTGAAGCAGACGAAGGTCAAAGTCATCGCGCCGCACGAGCCGACGAGGATAGTCGGCGATGAAGTGGTGACCGGCCTGGAGCTCGACGACGGGAGCAGGCTCGAGGTCGACGGCGTCTTCATCGAGCTCGGGGCGAAGGGATCGGTGGAATTGGCACTCGACCTTGGGCTTCTGCCTGATCCGTCGGGACTGATCAAGGTCAACGAGAGGATGGAGACCGAGATCCCGGGGCTTTACGCCTGCGGGGACGTCACCGGCGAGCCGTGGCAGCTGGCCAGGGCGGTGGGCCAGGGATGCGTCGCCGGATGGAACGCCGCCAAGTACGTACGCAAGGAGGGTTGAGCTTGTCGTTGGTTGACAACCTGATCGCCGGCATCATGCGTGGTCCGGACGGTTTCGGGGACGCGCTGCGGTCGGTACTGGAGAACGACCTGGACATGAGCGTGAACGAGTTCTGCTCGCGTACCGACATCTCGCCGAGCACGATCTACAAGATACTGCAGGAGAGGCGCGAGCCGAACCTGCGGACGGTGAGGAGCGTCATGCGGGCGGTGCGGCAGATGGAGAAGACGCCGCAGGGGCCGTTCGTCGCGGTCATCGCCGCGAGGGGCGTGCTGAATAAGATTGAGGAGCGCATCGTCCAGGTGGCGGACAAAAGCATGCGCGTCAAGGAGTATCCAGCCCAGACAATGGAGGAGGCGATCATCGCGGCGGTACTAGCAGAACGAGATGGTGCCCTCGCGGTTGTTTGCGCGCCTATCGTCGCTTC
>JAJRAL010000054.1 GCA_028679935.1 Methanomassiliicoccales archaeon
CAGCGATGATACCGACCACCCCGCACAAGAGGGTGATTGTGATGAACGCCTTGTCCATCAGGCTGCCCGAGGCCCCCGCATCACCCCCCGTTGGGCCCTTCGACTCCTCCGCCATACCAGCAACTGAATAAGACGTGTTGAATATAATCGTCTATCGGTGCTAGATCAGACGCCTTTCGCATCGCCCCAGATGAGCTTGTGGAGCTGCGGCAGCACGCGCGCGTTGATTCCGTTCTTCAGGACGAACTCTGCCACCGGCTTGAGGTCGAGACCTCCGACCGGCGTGAGGATCAAGTTGCACTTGGGCTCGTGCTCCTCGATCACCTTGGCCGCGTAGAGAAGGTCCTTCATGTCGGCGACGATGAACTTCAACTGATCCGCGGGGGAGAGCAGTTCGATGTTGTCGAACAGCATTTGGTCCTGCATGCCCGAGGAGGGGCATTTAATGTCCATCGAGATGAGGACGTTCTCGGCGCAGGGGATATCCTCGAGCGGCAGCGAGCCGTTCGTCTCCACCGTCACGTGGTAGCAGCGGTCCACCAGTTTGTCGATGAGCTTTATCGCGTCCTTCTGCAGGAGCGGCTCGCCCCCGGTCAGGCAGACGAACCTTGTGCCGAGCTCCTCGATGCGCTTGAGGATCTGCTCGACCGACATCTCCTCGCCGCCTTCCCTAGCGTACTCGGTATCGCACCACTCGCAGTCAAGGTTGCAGCCGACCGTCCGAACGAAAACCGTCGGCGTGCCGATTAGAACGCCCTCGCCCTGGAGCGAGCGGAACAACTCCTTGACCTTCATTGGTTCACCTCGTACTCGACCGGGTCGAGCATGCCCGCCTCCCTGAACCCCTTCAGCCTAAGGAGGCAGGAATCGCAGCGACCGCAGGCCTTCGTCCCGCCCTTGTAGCATGACCAAGTGAGTTCCAATGGAGCGTCGAGCTCGGTGCCTAGTTTGATTATCTCCGCTTTTGTCAAGCGCAGTATCGGCGTCACGACCCTGACCGGCTTCCCCTCGACACCTCTCTTCGTGCCTACCGCCAGCACGTTCTCGAACGCCTGGAAGAATTCGGGGCGACAGTCCGGGTAGCCCGAATAATCGAGGGCGTTCGCTCCGATGTATATCCTGTCCGCGCCGATCGACTCGGCGAAGCCCGCGGCGATGCTGAGGAAGATGATGTTGCGCGCCGGGACGTACGTGACCGGGATGTCGTCGCCAATCTCCGAGACGTCCCCCCTCTCAGGCACGGCGACCTCCTTCGATGTGAGCGCATTCGATGTGAAACTAGACAGATCCAGGTCGACGATTACGTGCCTGATGCCGTAGTGCTCGACGACCTTCCGCGCGGATTCCAGCTCCTTCTGGTGCCTCTGCCCGTATCGGAAGCTCAGCGCGGTGACGTCGTCGCCTGCCTTGACCGCGCTCGCAAGCGTCACGGTCGAATCGAGTCCTCCGGAAAGGAGCGCGACCGATTTCGCCATCGATTCACCTCAGCTTCTTCGAGGCCCAGGCGCCCTGACCCTGTTCCTCATAGACGCCTACTTCGATCTCAGAAACGTTGCTCGGGAGATCGATCCGCTGAAGGAACATCTCCAGGATCACATTGGCCATCTCCTCGGCGCTCGATTCCTCCGCATCGATCACGACCACGTCCTCTGATGGAAAGACGTACCGCTTGTCCCCGGTTGTTACTTCGACTGCTTTGCCGGTCTTGAGCTTCATGCTCTTGCTATTGCCGGGCAGAATGACTCTGTGATCGAACTCGTCAGCGATCTCACGGAGCGCGTTCTTGAGCGGGACGAAGTCGAGGATCATTCCCCTCTCGCCCTTCTCACCGTGCAAGACTAGGTTGACGCTGTAGGAATGGCCATGAAGCCGGCCGCACTTCGGGTGGCCGGGTATGAAGTGGGAGGCGGAGAACCGCACGCCCGCCTTGCTGCCGTCTATCTCCAATCTCATCTTCCTTCGCACACCCTCGTCCGTATTATACCTTTTTGCTCCCGACCAGGGCGGAGGCGAGGGCGATCGAATCGATGTAGCTGGTCTTCGACCTGGAGGTGTCGACGAAGACCTTGTCGATGTTCAGGACCACCGCTCCGATGGCCCTGCCCTCCCCGAGGAAATGGAGGGTCCGGAAGATCAGATTGCCGGAAACGCCGTCTGGACCGATGATCAGGTTGCAGTCCTTCACCGCCTCCTCGATCAGTATCTCCGCGTTTCTCGCCGGGATCCCCTGGGCGGTCGCCTTCGCCGCCAGATCGTCCGCCTCGGCGATGGAGCGGTCGACCTTCTCATCCCTCCCCACATCCCCGCGCCTGCCGCCCGCGAGCACGCCGACCTTGGGCTCGATCCCCATTCTGCGCATGAGCGCTGCTCCCAGGGTAATCATCTCCAGCTTCTGAGCGACCGTATTGCCCTCGTCCACCCCGACCGGGGCGAAGAAGAATATCTTCCCGTTGCGGGGCTGGAGGATCGCCATGCGCAACACGTGGTCGATGGCGAACTGCTTCTTGATCGCCTTCATGACCTCATTGGAGTCGAGGTTTCCCCGCACCGCGGCATCCAACTCCCCGGATTTTAGCGCCTTGACCAGAGCATCTGGATCCTGGAAGACCGTGACCTTGCCGTAGCCAGCCGATTGCGCGATCGAAGCGCTCGCCTGAACCTTCTCGAGGTCGGCGGCCGCGCCGATACCGATTCGCCGGTCCTGACCTCTACCCTTCGCCAAGAGGCTCTCGGGGCTGAGCATCGGTCCATACACTGAATTGGACGCTCTTATTGATTCCCGAGGGCGAGGGGCTAGCCCGCGATAGCATCGAAGACGTACTCATCCCACTTCCGCTCGCCGAGCAGCACCTCGAACTCGGGCGGGGTGAGTATCGGCTTGCGGTATCGCATGTAATCGTCTATCGCCAAGCGCGGGCAGGCGGTGGAGACGAAGGCGTCGACATCGAAGACCAGCAACCTCTCCGGGTCGATGTTGTTCGCCACCAGGATCACTGTCGTCTTGCCTTTCGACTGCGCCAGCGTTCTGAGCCTCTCCGCGAGCTCCATCCTCTTCTGACCTGGCTTCGTGGAAACGAGTATGCCGAATGAATTGGCACCCTCGGCTCTGGCTATCGCCCCGTGGCGCTGCCTGAGGATCTTCTCCCTGAGCTCCTCGATACCGTGCACGGAGCGCATATAAGGATCGAGGACCAGGACGGGCTTCCCGGTCCCGATGGCGACGGCGAGCGGGTGGAAGTCACCGCTGCCAATGAAGAGGAAGCAGTCCACAAGAGGCTCGACCTCCTTGGCCGCGCTCACGTTGCACCCCAGCACTTGGCCCGGGTGCTTGATCCTGCCATCCCCTTTCCCGACCTTGGTTTCGAAGCCGTCCCTGACAAGGGCATCGCTCACGGCTGAGATCGAACCGAGGTGTTGCACCGTCGTGATGAGCCCTACTCGGTGAGCAAGCTTCTTCTCGGCCTCAGGAAGGAGCGAAAGGATGTCGACCTCTGCCTTGACCTCGACGTAGAGAGCGCCTTCGTCAATTCCTAGAGAGGGCATCTCTGTGTGTCCGAAATGGACAAGAGCGTCCGCGTACTTCCTGTAGTCGAGGTTCACGTCGCAGGCGCCGTAGCAGGGGTCTGCCAGCACGAGGAACCTAGCGCCGGTCCGCCTCTCGAGCTCCTCTATCACTTCCTTCGCATGAGAAAGGAGACCCTCGGGGAATTGCAGCGCCACGAGCTTCGCCTTTCGCCGTTCGATGAACGAGGCGACCTCGGGCAGGCTGAAATCGTACATGAAAGTCAGAATAGAGATGCAGGTAAAGGGGTTTGCCTCAGGCGAGGAGCTCTCTGCCCTTGTCGACCTGAACGTAGCAGGGGGTGGGGAGCTTCATCGAGGCGGACCACAACGCTTCCTTGGCCGCGGCGATGTTAGCGACCGGGACCCTGACCGTCAGGATCGGCTGACCGGAGCGCACGCGCGCCGCGGTGCCGACGGCCTTTCCGAAGGCCGCCCTCATGCCGCTCGAGACACGGTCCGCTCCTGCACCGGTAGCCAGCTTGTTCTCCCTCAGGACCTGGTGCGGGTAGATTCGGATCTTCATGTAGTAGTTCGTGCCGCCGGCCTTCTTGGTGAGCAGCCGGTTCGCCGAGATACGGGCCGCCTCGAGAGCGGTGTGCCGGATCTGGCAGCTCTCCTTGACCCTCAAGGTGAACTCGACCGGGAAGTCGCCGTTAGGATTGCCGATGTCGAACTGGGTGATGCGCGGAGCTGGGACTCCTCCCATGTACTCCTTGCGGGTGTAGGACTGACCCCTGATCTGCGTGTACATCCTGGCGGGCTTCCGTGTCATAGTGGATCACCGTAGATTCTCTTACCGAGGAGAGCCTACATTAGGATTGGGGTATATAACAATGTGGCCTTTGCGAAGCAACGAAACCATGATATTCGCGATGATGCCAGTGATCCGGCTTGGGAGGCGCGGAAGTTCGGGTGCGGCATCGCCGCGCAAGGTATATAGGAACGGGCGATTACAGTTGCCCGGCACGGGGAAGGACTTGAGCAGACGGCGCATAACGAACCGGGAGGTCAAGGATCTGGCGTGGGAGCGCATGCGCACGCTCCTGTCGCTCGCGGAATCGGAGGCGCTGGCAGGGAACGTGCCAAGGAGCAAGCGCTACTTCGGTTTCGCCCTCGATATCAGTCGCCGCACGAACGAACCGCTGCCGCCTGGGTTCCTCTACTGCCCCCGCTGCCTGACCCCACTGGTGCCGGGAAGGAACGCGAGGGTGAGGATGAGGTCGAAGAAGGTCGTCACCACCTGCCTCGCATGCGATTCGAAGACGAGGCATCCATACATCAAAGAGCGGAGGGAGCGGCTTGTCAAGAAAAACCAAGAAGGAGCTTAGGGGCGAGGGAATGGAGCTCAAGCCGACCGTCCACGTCGGCAAGGGCGGGCTGACCGATAGCATCGTAGAGGAGGTCAAGAACCAGGTCAAGAAGAACAAGCTGGTCAAGGTCAGGCTGCTGGCCTCGAGTTCTCAGGAAAAGCACGAACTCGCGGAGGAGCTCGCCACCCGCGCGGGCGTCAGGCTGCTGGAGGTCAGGGGCAGCACCGTCCTGCTCTGCGATGAAAAAGTCTATGCCGCCAAAGGCGGTACGCCCTGACCGAGCTGGTCAGATGCTAGATATCGACGTCATCCGAGAGAATCCCGAACGGGTCCGCGAGATGCTGCGGAACCGCAAGTACTCTGAGGACGTGCTAGATGAGTTCCTCAGGGTCGATTCTGAGTGGCGCAAGCTGATCGAAGAGGGCAACCAGCTTCGCCACCTCCGCAACACGGTCTCCGAGAAGATCGCGAAGCTGAAGGCCGAGGAGAAGAAGACCAAGATCGCGGAGATGAAGAAGGTTGCTGGCCGTATCAACGAAATCGATGCGAGGGTCGTGGAGCTCGAAGCCTCGAGGAACGAGGTCGTCCTTGGCATCCCGAACCTGTTGCACGAGAGCGTGCCCGTCGGCGAAGGCTCGGCGGACAACCAGCTCATCAGGACCTTCGGCGAACCCAAGGCATTTGACTTCACCCCTAGGGACCACATAGCGCTCGGCGAAGAACTGGACATCATCGACTTCAAGCGGGGAGCGAAGGTGGCGGGCAGCGGATTCTACGCGCTCAAGGGCGACGGAGCGAGGCTGGAGAGGGCAATGATCAACTTCTTCCTCGACCTGCACCGCCATCAGGGATACACCGAGATCTTTCCCCCGGTCGTGGTCAACCGCGCCGCCGTGATCGGCACCGGACAGTATCCGAAGCTCAAGGATGACATGTACTGGTGCGAGCGCGACGACCTGTGGCTGAACCCGACCGCCGAGGTGCCGGTAACGAATCTGCACCAGGACGAAATCCTCGAGAAGGAAGTGTTGCCGATCTCCTATACCGCGTACCTGCCCTCGTTCCGCCGCGAGGCCGGCCGCAGCGCCGAGATGCGTGGCATCATCAGGGTGCACGAGTTCAACAAGGTCGAGCTGGTGAAGTTCGTCCTGCCGGAGAACTCGTTCGTCGATCTCGAGGGGCTGACGAACGATGCGGAGGACGTGATGCGGTTGCTCAACCTACCGTACCGGGTCCTGCTGCTCTGCTCGGCCGACACGGGCTTCGCGTCGGCGAAGACCTACGATATCGAGGCTCACGCGCCCGGCAGCGGGCAGTGGCTCGAGTGCTCGTCGTGCAGCTGCTTCACCGACTTCCAGGCGCGCAGTGCGAGGATCAAGTACCGCCCCGAGCCGCACCTGAAGAGCGAGTTCGTCCACACCCTGAATGGATCGGGAGTGGCGCTCCCGCGCACCATGGTCGCGGTGCTCGAGAACAACCAAAACGAAGATGGAAGCATCACCGTGCCGGAGATACTCAGGCCATACCTGCAGGGCCAAGAGATCATCGAGTAAGCTCTCATCGCACGAATGGTCGGATGCCAGGCCAGACTCACTTGCTGGCGAGTCCGGGCAACCCCGCCGAGAGCAGCATGTCCTGTATCTTGACGACGAGGTCGGACTTGACCTTCTTCGCCTTCAGGGCGTCCTGGACGTAGACCACGACCTCGTAGACTATCTTGTCATCGTGGAACTCCAAGGCAAGGACCTCGGGCTTGGGCTCCCTCAACAGACCGTCCTCCCGCTCCACCGCCCGTAGTATCGCCTCCTCCACCACGCTGTGGGGGATGCTCGTCGGGACCTCCAGCCTCACCCCGACCCCGTGCGAGCCGGACCGGCTGTAGTTGAGTATGCTGCCGCCGAGGATCTCGCTGTTCGGTACCTCGACCATCTCGCCGTCCTCGGTCCGGAGCCTGGTGAAGACCAGGTTCTTCTGCACGACCTCCGCGACCAAACCGTTGTTCAGCCGGATCCTCTCGCCGACCTCGAAGATGTCCGTATCCATTATCGCCAGACCGGAGATGATGTTGCGGATGGTGCTGTAGGACAGCACTCCGCCGAGGAAGATGAACATCAGGATCATGATGATCAGAAGGACGCCGAGCAGCTCCATGCCGGCGAGCGAGAAGAGCATGAAGACCGCCACCATGAAGGCGATCAGATAGAGGGCGTAGCGCGATATCTCGCTGGCAAGGTCGACGATCTGCGGGTTGAACTTCTTCGTCCTGAACTTGTAGTCCTCGAATATCGCCTTGACGAGCCTCGCGATCGCGAGGATGCCGACGATGACGACAATCGTTATTCCGATCTTTGTCTTGTTTTCGTCGAGGAACTTGGCGATCTCCTGGATCGGCTCGAAATTCGGGATGAACGAAAGGAGCAGCAGGATGATGATGACCGCGGCTATGATGTAGACGACGTAGCAGAGAAGGAGGGAGGTGACCTCGACCGCGCTCCCGCCGCCCTTGGCCTTCTGCGGGAGGGACCTCGCCCGCCTGGATATCCGGCGCAGAATCCTGACAATCAGCATGGCGACGAGCAGCACCATGCTCACGAAGATGATGTCCACGATGACGCTCAGGTATGGCTCCCACACCTGCGTCCGGAAGTCGGGCCACGCCTGGGCCAGAGCGTACAGACCGACGAAGACGAGGATGATGATCAGGACGACCTTGACCATTCTGCTCATGAAGGTCGCCACGTCCCTGTCTATGAAGTCGGACTCCCTGACCTGCATCTTCTCCAGTGTTTTGGAGAGATAGGACCAGAGGTAGAGCGAAACGACTAGCAGCCCGAGGAAGAGCAATACGGCCCACCCCCACTCGGCGAGCCAATCCGAGCCCGCGGCTATCGGCAACGTCTGGTCGAGCCCAAACACGCCCGTCGTATTCGTTGGGCGGTATAATACCATTTGCTCTATCCAGCATGGTCAGTGCCGGTGTGTTCGGGCCCTTTCACCATCACCTCACACCGACTCCGAGCCATACCCTGGAGCATGGATCGTCGCGTAGAGCAACCAACAATCGACCAGATGGTCCGCATCAACGCTCAGGCATGAAGACAGGAACCTCCCCGGCACGGCCTTGAAGAGGGCCCCGAACGCGATGCTCCAGTTCTGATGACCGGCGCCCGACGGCATGAAGGAAGCCAAGTTGACGTGCGCCTCCCCTCCGAAGCTGAACCTCTCCGGCCCCACCGATCCAAGGATCGCGGGCAGCCCGATGCCCACATAGGCGCCGAACTTGATCCACACGTCATCCGCCAGTTCGTCGATCGAATGTGCCTTGGGGGAGACCGCGGAGGGGTTGCCGTACGAACCGAGCGCGGTCCGGACCGCGTCGGCAATCCATCTCAATCCCTCCCTTACGAAGTCCCCGGTCACCGAGAGGCTCAGGCGGAACGAGCCTCCGACCGCCTGCGAGTAGTCCTGCAGTCTGAGCTCCACGTAGAGAGCGACCTCGACTATCGAATCGCCAAGTGTGTCGATGACGGAGTCGACGACCTCGTCTATTACGCATCGGATCAGGTTTGCCAGGGTATCGATACTGAAGGAGCCGTTTATCTGGGCCTTCGCCATGCCCCTGACCGCGGCATCGCCGAACTCGTGGAGTATCACATCGACGTCGTTCTGGGGATGGATCTGGTGCGAATTCGGTGATCCGCAGGTGGACGCCTTGAACTTCCAGCTGTCCGCCCCGTCGCTCCTCCTCTGCCAGGTCCGATCATCGCCGTAGTAGTCTGTTAGGAAGGCGGTCGAATCGACCACGCTTCCTGTCGAGTCATGCAGCACAATCGACTCACCTAGCGGAGTGCCGCTCTCACCTCCATTGTCGAGGGTCAGATGATCAAAGACATGCACGAAGCGCCCCCTCGCCGGTACGACCTCGTTTGCCAGATAGCACTGCTCCTGGATACCGTGCTTGGTCTCGAAGCACCATCCTTCCAGGGAGACGGCCCTGCCTGTCGGGTTGTAGAGTTCGATCCATTCTTTCCCCTCGTCGGGGCCAGACGGATTGAGCTCAACCTCGTTGATGACGACGTGGTCGTCGATTGGAGAGTCGTAGAGGAGGTCGAAGCCGGCGTCGATCGATCCCGTCAGTCCCGGGACGGGGAGCGGGATGCGCGAGAGGAGCTGGCCGATCACAGGGATGTCGCCGAGAGAGAACGTCAAGCGATCATACTCGACGACCTTCGGCATGCTCAGCTCGATCACGAAGCCGGAGAAGGTCCCCACGACCGAAAGGAAGTGACTGGTCACGAACATCAAGGGGTCCATCGACGCCTCCACCATCCATCCGTCCCCCGCCGCAGTGCCGTTGAACAGGATGTCGGTGCCCTTGTCGTGGATGTTGACGATGCGCATGGATCCGCTCAGAGTGATCCCGCAGAGGCCGAAGGTGCCGGTCACCCTGAGATAGTCCCTGCTCCTGCCGTATGCGATATCGGTCACGTCGGTCTCGATGAGCCAGGCGATGCCGAAGAACGAGAAGGAGATGGCGACCTTGCCGAGCGTCGACGATATCGTCTGACCCAGCCACTCGGCGAACCCTCCGATGGCCCCGAATATCAGGTCCTTGACGGCCTGGATGACCTTGGCGAGAGCGTCGGCCAGGAACTCGATGACCTTCATCGCCCAAGAGATCACTGTAGAGAGGGCGTCCACTACCCACTTGCCGATTGTGTTCAGCCCGTCCCAGACAAAGCTCAGCGCCCCGCAGATCCCGTCCCATATCGCCTGAAGGAATTGAGCGATTTGCTTGACGAGCGTCATCGTCGGCGCGTACTCGACGCCCTGGAGGGGCCATCCGCTGCTCGTGAAGAGCGTGAAGTGGGCGGCGATTGGGGCCTCCGCGGAAAGGATCGGATTGCCTGATGCCATCAACGCGATGGTCGAATTGCACATGAGGGTGACGCCTATTGAACCGGCGTATGTGATCTCGAACTGGCTCTGGAACGGACAGAGCGTCAGGTTCCCGATGTCTGTCACATGCAGGTTAGGATAATCGTCCTGCCCCAATCGGTACATATCCGGATACGTTATGCTGGAAGACAGCCGGGTGCCAATCGAGTCGAGGCCGATATGCGGAACGAGCTCGACCCCCGTGACCTCGCCGTTCTCCGTTTCAAGCTCCAGTGGCCCGATTCCGCGGATCGGGATTACGACCGCATCCCCCCTGATCGCGCAACCTGCGGCTAGGTCGCTCAGCATCCTGAGGCACGTCCCCTTCACGACTGCCTCCACTCCCGGTACAGACTGAACCAACCCGATCGCCAGGCGCGCGACCGCCTCGGAAAAAGCGACCGCGGCGCCTTGTAGCGTCACCTGGCTGAAGACTGAGGCAAAGGTCTCGATCCGCTCCTCGGAGAGACCCCGAATGGCGCCACGGATGGATTCCTCCACGCCGAACGTGCCGACGGTGTGGATTCCGTCGCAAATCTGATTGGCGCAGTTCTCGATGTCCTCCAGGCCATAGCCAGAGAGGCGTGTGCTGGCGATGTTATGCGCCAACTCCTCTATGGCCCAGTCGACGGAACTATCGACCTGAAAGATCTCGCTCCAACGGGTCTCGATGAACCGAACGAGCGCCACGGCCATGCCATCGTGGATGCTGTGGTCCGCCGCGCCGCTCTCGAAGGCCCTCGAGACGACCGCCTCGGCACCTGCCAGGCACTCGGTCACCGACAGAGTCACCTCGTCGATGAAGCTCTGTCCGTCGAGGGGGTCGAGCTCAAGCTCGCAGCCCTGCGGCCCGAGGGACTCAGCGACGGATAGAGCGACGCTCTTGATGAACTGCTCCAGCATCTCCGCCATCTCGAATGTGTTCGTCTTATAGTTGACGAAGAACCTCTCCCACTCCGGCGTCGAGAAGAGGTCGACCTTTGGGAAATCGATGGCCCAGCTTCCGTCGAGAGAGACTCGAACCTCGCTCCCCTCAGAATCGATGAACTCGACGGTGGCGCCGCTGATCTCGATTGCGGCATCGGGCGATCCGGAGAACAGATAGCGATAGGATTGCTCATCATAGCCAGCTGACGCCATCCTGCCCCTGATGTAGTCGAGCGCCATTTCATTGACCGGGTCGAAGCCGAAGATGGCCCCGAGCACGCGTGCGATCGTGATGGTAAGTCGATCGAGCTGCTGTTCAAGGAACCGTGCGATATCGGCGATCTGAAGGTAGTCGAGCCATCTGAGGACCAGAACATCGGTAGCGGCGTAGAGGCTCTGGGCGACTATCACCCTTGGATCGATCCTGTCCTCACCGATGAGGTTCAGGAAGAGTTCGGCGGGGTCCATGTCGCCATTGGACGCGAGGATTCGCTCGGTCTCAGTGAGGGCCTCCTCGGAACACGCCATGGAGACTAGCGCGGCATGTCCCGACTGCTGGTCGTAAGTCCGGAAGAGTCTCACCTGCTCGACGATGAGCGCGAGGGCCACGGCGTTCTCGACGTCGGTCTGGGAGAGAAGCTCCCGAGAGAACGTCGCCCCGAAGAGGTCCTTTCCCTCCAGGGCACGCTTCTGCACCAGGGCGGAAAGCTCGTAGCGGACGATATTCTGCGTGTTGCCCTTGTCATCCTCGACCTCGTCCAAGAATGCCTCGAGACGATTCTGGAGCAGCGGGATTGGAGAGTAGACGCGTTCGTCCATCGAGACCCGTTTCAGGATGAAACCGCGCTCGCAGCTCACATTTAGCATTAGGATGCCAGAGACCGTCAGGAATGCGGGGATGGTGCTGTTCAACTGATTGGATTCCTTGCCGCTAGGCACCTCAAATTGGGGGAGCTCGTCTGCGGTTAGGCGGAGGAACGCGAGGATCAGGTCGCTCTTCTCTATCCTGACCAGATAGGCGCCCACCTGCTTCGGGTAAAGGGACCTCGCCCGCTCGCTCCATGAGCCCTCGAACCGCTTCATCAGCACCGTCTCGTTGCTCGATGGATTCTGCTTCGCGGCCTCCAGGGCGAGTGCGTGCGCTTCCTTCTGAGCTGAGGCGGCCTCGTCGGCAGCGAACCTCAGCAGACCGTCGATGTACGCCTCCGATCGCTCCGTCTCGCCATCCTGCTCGCGGAACGATGCGAGCAACGCCGTGCCTGCACCGGCCACGAGCAGAAGGATCACGGCCACCAACGCGAAAGACATCTGGCCTCGCCGGTCGGGACGCGGGAACCCCGGACCCTGGGTGATCCCTCTGGTCAAGGATGGGCTCATGCCCAGGAGGACGGAATACGGACCCCTAGTCCCCGCTGGCTACTATCAAGCTATCTTGAAAGCGAAAGGAAGACGGGTGAACGGATCATCCCGGCTGCGGCGACTCGTCCAGTTGTTCGATCGTCTGGCGGATGATGTTCTCGAGGTGCGAGGCGATGAATGGATTGTCAGAGAAGCCGCAAAGCGAGAGGTCCGGGCTGGCGATCATCGCCGTCCTCCCGTCCGCGATCACGTCGGTCGCGAGCATCTCCTTCTTCCTGTACGCCCGGGTGTGGTCCGGGAACTTCACCATCGGCTCCGCGATGATGATCACCTCGATGCCCCGGCGCACCGCCTCCTTGAAGCGCTGGGCATGCTCTGACCTTATCTCACTCATTACCGGCGTGGAGATGACGAAGCTCTTGACGGCGGAGTCGAGCATCTCGCCTATCTTCGCTGACACCTTCCTCTTTCCTGCGATCGTGTATACGAGCTGGGGGGTTCCCTTCTCGGTCAGCACTCCCTGCAGCATCCGTAGCTTGTCGAACGTCTCCTTGATGTCGGCGATGACGGTTTCCATCGCCTCATCGACCGGCAGTGCATGGTAGACGGCAGGCCTCCCTTCAGTTACAGTGACGAGCGCTTTGTCCTTGAGCCCCTGGAGCGCCTTGTATGCCGAGGTCCTCGGTATCCGGGCAAGCTCCGCGACCTCGTCCGCCGTGGCGTGCGACTTCGCGATCATCGCGATGAAGGCCTTCGACTCGTACTCCGACAGGCCTATCTTGCGCAAAGCCAATGCAATCTTGCCGTATTCCTCGGTTAGCGGTCCCATGTCCAGATTCAAAATGTCGATGAGGTTCATTGCAACATTTGTAGCTATAGCTGCTACAATATCATTAAATTATCCCTCGTGCTTCGATGCGTTAGGTGCAACGAATGATAGTCAAGGAAAGCGGACTCAAGAAGGGCCTGCCCAAGACAACCGAATCGCTCTGCCCTGAGTGCGGGAAGATCATCACCGCCAACCTGTTCGAGAAGGATGGGAAAGTGATGATTGAGAAGACCTGTCCAGCTCATGGCAAGACGACGGATGTGTACTGGTCCGACGTAGGGATGTACCTCAGGGCGGAGAAGTTCGCCGCTGACGGTGTCGGCGTGCAGAACCCCAAGATACCCAACGCAAAGGTCTGCCCGAACGAGTGCGGGCTCTGCCAGCTCCACACATCGCATACCTCGCTCGCCAACGTCGATCTCACCAACAGGTGCAACCTCAAATGCCCGATTTGCTTCGCCAACGCGAACGCGGCGGGCTACGTCTACGAACCGAACTTCGAGCAGGTCACCAGGATGCTAACCATGCTGCGAGCGCAGCGTCCGGTGCCTACCCCTGCGGTCCAGTTCTCCGGAGGAGAACCCACCATCTACCCACAGTTCATCGAGGCCCTCGCAAAGGCGAAGGAGCTCGGTTTCTCTCAGATCCAAGCTGCCACCAACGGCATCAAGTTCGCCAAGGACCCTGAGTTCCTGGTCAAGGCGCGCGACGCGGGCCTGAACACGATCTACCTGCAGTTCGACGGCCTCAACGACGACATCTACATGGCGTCGAGGGGAGTGCCGCTGCTCGAGACGAAGCTCAAGGTCATCGAGAACGTGCGAAAGCTCGAGGGCAGGAAGCCGTCGATCGTCTTCGTACCTACGGTGGTCAAGGGGATCAACGACGACCAGGTCGGCGAGATATTCCGCTTCGCGTTGAAGAACATCGACGTGGTCAGGGGCATCAACTTCCAGCCCGTCGCCTTCACCGGCAGGATAGACCAAGAAGAGAGGGCGAAGCGCCGCTACACCCTGCCCGACCTGGTCAAGGACCTCGTCAAGCAGAGCAAGGGCCAGCTCGCAGAGAACGACTTCTACCCGGTGCCCGCGGTGGTTCCGATCTCGACGCTCGTCTCGGCGCTCGTGGGCAGGCCGCAAGTGACGTTCACCACGCACCCGCACTGCGGACTCGCGACCTATCTATTCGTTCAGAATGAGAACAGCGTCGTCCCGCTGACGCGCTTCGTCGACGTTGAGCCGCTCTTCGCCGATCTCTATGAGCTTTCGGAGAAGGCGGAGAAGGCGAAGGTGAAGCTGCCTTACAAGATCAAGGCTCTCAACACGCTGAAGAAGCACATCGACAAGGACAAGACGCCGGACGGACTGGACACGGTCAAGTTCCTCAGGATGCTCGACACTGTCTTCGGCGACGCCTCGAAGCAGTCGCTGGCGAAGTTCTCATGGAACATGATGTTCATCGGCGGGATGCACTTCCAGGACTCATACAACTACGACATCGAACGCGTCAAGAGGTGCGCCATACACTACACCACGCCGGACGATAGGATCATTCCGTTCTGTGCCTACAACGGCGGGCCGACCTACCGCACCGAGATCGAGAAGAAGTTCTCCGTGCCGATCGAGGAGTGGCGCCGGACCAAGGGGACGGAATTCACATGAGCAAGGTGACCGAGATGAAGGTCAATGTCGACAAGTGCATGCATTGCGGCGCTTGCGTCGGTTCCTGCCCCAAGAACGCGATCTTCCTGGCAGAGGTGGTCCTTCAGTTCGGAGAGGCGTGCTCGCGCTGCGGTCGCTGCGTGAAGATGTGCCCCGTCGGGGCGATCTCCATGGAGGCGAAGTAGATGAAGTACGATTACGACGTCATCGTCGTCGGGGCCGGACCAGTAGGAGGCTGGACCGCCTACCACGCGGCGAAAGGCGGGGCGAAGGTCCTGCTGATCGAGAAGAGACAGGAGATCGGCTCATCGCTCAGATGCGCAGAGGGCCTCTCGCGCGCCGGCCTGGACAGAGCCGGGATCAAAATGGACAGAAGCTGGGTCTCCACCGAGATCCGCGGCGCGAAGATAATCTCGCCTGGAGGGTACGCTCTGACGGTCGACGAGAAGCAGGCCGGCAACGAGGTCGGTCTGGTCCTGAACCGCCACCTCTTCGACAAGGCGCTGTGCGCCGAGGCGGCGAGGGCGGGCGCGGAGATCATGGTCAAGACCGCCACGACCGGGCTGATCATAGAGGATGGCAAGGTGTCGGGCATCACCGGCACGAGCTTCGGCGAGCCGATCAGGTTCACCTCGAGATGCGTCGTCGGCGCCGACGGGTACGAGTCCCAGGTAGGCCGATGGGGAGGCCTCGACACGACTGTCAAACCGTCGGACATCACTTCGTGCTTCCAGTACCGGATGACCAATCTGAAGGCGGAGCCGGACTTCTGCGAGTTCCTCATCGGCTCGGTCGCGCCTGGAGGCTATGCCTGGATCTTCCCGAAGGGAGGGGACACGGCGAACGTCGGATTGGGTGTGCTGGGCTCGAGGCTCAAGCACCCGGGCGAGGTCAAGGCTTACCTGGACAAGTTCATCAAGAGCGACCCGAGGCTCAAGGGCGGGCAGCCGCTCGAGGCGGTCGGGGCCGCGGTTTCGGTCTCGCCCCCGGTGGAGAAGGCGATCGCGGACGGGCTCCTCCTGGTCGGGGACGCGGCGCGTGTCATCGATCCGATCACCGGTGGCGGCATCGCGAACGGATGCATCCAGGCCACCTTCGCTGGGAAGGTTCTGGGCGAGTGCGCCCAGGCGAAGGACTTCAGCGAGGCCGCGCTGCAGAGGTACGAGAAGCTCTGGCGCGACGAGCTGGAGAACAAGCTGTGGCGCAACTGGATGGCGAAGGAGAAGCTCATCACGCTCCCGGACAAGACGCTCGACGACGTGGTCAAGGTGCTCTCGGAGTGCGACATCAAGCAGATGTCGGTCTATAACCTCCTCGCCGCACTGAAGGAGAAGCTCCCCGACCTGGTCAAGGAGTTCGAGGAGTTCATCTGAGCCAAACCCTTTCCGTCATGGACTTTTCTGACCGCTAGGGTTCCAGCCGCACGCCTGGCTCCCCAATTCTGACCGCGTACGGGGTCCCTCCCCTGGACCTGATGACCTCCACGACCTTATCCGGCCTGTCGGTCAGCGCGATCATGCTGCCCCCGCCGCCGGCGCCCGTCAGCTTCGCCCCGTAGGAGTACGGCAGGCAACCCTCGACGAACTTGTCCAGGAGAGGAGTGGAGACGCCGAGGACGGCGAGCAGGCGATGGTCGCGGGTCATCAGCTCACCGAGTCCCACAACGTCCTTCTTCTTCATCCTCGGAATCGCCTCGCGTGTCAGTTGGCCGATCTCCTCGACGATGTCCCGCGCGAATACCGTCCTATCGTAGTAGCGCTTGACCTTGGCGACGAGCGGGCCGGTCGGGGCGTTGACGCCGGTGTAGCCGACGACCAGCGAGAGGTTTGGCACCGGGCAATGGTGGACGTACCACTCTCTGGTGTCGCGTTTGATGTGCCAGAGGAGCCCTTCTCCCTCTTCCTTGTCCACGAGGACTCCCTGACCGTGCGTGCTAACCGAGGTGTCGATCGGGCTCGCCCTGCCTTGGACCTGCGATTCGACTTCGAAGGCCTTGGTCGCAACGTCCGCATAGTCGATGCCCCGGCCTGAGGATGTGAGCGCCGCTAGAGCCGCCACGCAGACCGCGGCGGATGATCCCAAGCCCGAGCCGGATGGTATCTCTGAATCGGTCACTATAGTGCAGCCCCCGACTTTCGCGGCGAGCCTCACCGCAGCGCTGACGTAGGGATGAGCAGCGTCGGAGAGCACAGCGCCATTCAGGGTCGTGATTTCGGCCCTCGTCGCACGGCACCTGAGGCGGAGGTTTATCGCCGCCGCGATTGCAGGTTGACCGAAGACGACCGCGTGCTCACCGAGAAGGATCACCTTGCCAGGTGCGGTCGCCGTTGGCATCCGCCGTTCATGCACTTGCCCGGACTTAATTGATTGCGCAGCTCGGCGGATGTCGAACTCGAGCCGAACCCGCACCAGTCTTCAGATCACGCCAGGTCGTACTTCTTCAGCATATCCCCGACCGCGTCGTTCGGCGTCTTACCTTTGAGGTCTTTCCTGGGGGTGCTCCAGAACTTCTCCTGGAATTCGCCCAGGGCGGCGTCGAGTTCCTCTTCCGTCTTGAAGTCGTGCCCCTTCGCCTTAACGAACTCTTCCTGAAATAGCTTCAGGATGTCCACTCCGTACTCTTTGTTGGCCAGCGTGACCGCGATGTAGTCGTCGATGTTCTCCGAGACGACCTTGGAGAGCTCCTCGGGCAGCACGTCCATGACCATGTCGAGCACCGCGTTCGTGACTGTCAGGAACATCATCTCGCGCTTGTTCGGCTCAGGAGCGATCTGCTGCTCCACAGCGTTGACGAGGTCATCGTACCAAAGCTGCCTAAGGGCGAACGAACGGTTCGAGTTCTTCGCCAGGAAGTCCGGCGCCTCGATCTCCACCTCGACGCCCTTCTTCTTGGCCGGCTTTGCGCCC
>JAJRAL010000198.1 GCA_028679935.1 Methanomassiliicoccales archaeon
GAAGTTGCCCATCGCCCTTCCGACGGCCCCGACGTTCCCCTCGTTCCGGGGCTCCACCAGTACAATCCTGACGTTTGGCATCGTCCAGCCGCAAGTATGAAGTGCCGTTCCCTACTTAATCATGCGGTATGGCTTGGAGGGCGGCGGTCAAGATCGCCTACGATGGACGGGAATTCATGGGCTCGCAGCGCCAGCCCGGCGGGTGTACGGTCGAGGACGAGGTCGTTCGCTGCCTGAGGAAGATCGAAGCGATATCGTCACCAGACGAGGCGAGATTCCGTGCCGCTTCCAGGACGGACCGAGGAGTGAGCGCACTTGGCAATGTCGTCGCGTTCAACACGTCGTTCGACAAGGGGCAGCTGCTCCAGGCTTTGAACTCGCGGTCCGACACGGTGTTCTTCCTCGGAGTCGCGAAGGTGCCGTCCTCGTTCAGCCCACGAAGAGCGCTGGAACGCTGGTATCGGTACATCCATCCAATCCAGGGCGTCGATCTCGACCGACTGACCCAAGCCCTGAGGCTCTTCGAGGGCGATCATGACTTCAGGCGCTTCTGCAAGCCAGAGGGTAGGGAGACAACGAAGTGCATCAATAGCATCGTTGCGTTTCCGATAGGTGATTCCGTCGTCATCGACATCAGGGCCCGGGAGTTCTTGCGCAGCCTTGTGAGGAGGATCGTCGCCGCCGCCGCGCAGGTCGCGAAGGGGAGGGCAAGCCTGGATGACGTGAGGAGGGCTCTCGAAGGCGAGGAGCATTCGTTCGGCCTTGCCCCAGCGGAGGACCTGATGTTGATGGAGGTCAAGTACGCCTTCGAGTTCGAAGGAGCCGGAGGTACGGCGCTGTCGAGAAGGATTGCTGCCGCCCGAAGGGATGCGTTCATTCGCCTCGCCTTTGCCGATGGTCTGGAGCAGGCATCCGGCCCAGCTAGCGCAGGAGATGCGAAAGCATTATCCAGGCACGGAGGAGTCTCCCGTTCGTGAGACTGGCCATCAGCGGCACACCGGGCACCGGCAAGACCGCGGTGTCGAAGGTTCTCGCTTCAAGAGGAATGAACGTTGTCGAGCTGAACCTGTTTTCAAGGGAACACGGCCTGATCGGCGCTCTCGATCGCAAGAGGAAGACACACGAAGTCGACATCCGAAAGCTGGATGCGGCACTTCTCAAGGAACGTGCAGGCGACGTCGTCCTCATTGGACATTTCGCACATCTCCTGACCGCGGACCCCATCATTGTGCTCCGCACCAGGCCATCCGTGCTTGAGAAGCGCCTTGAGGGACGAGGGTATCCCGAATCGAAGGTCAGGGAGAACCTCGAAGCCGAAGCCTGCGATGTCATCCTGATTGAGGCATTGGACCGATCGAAGAACGTCTTCGAGATCGACACGACGGAGCGGACGCCGGAGGAAACCGCCGACGCGGTCGAAGAGATACTGGCCGGGAAAAGGAAGAAGTATGAACCGGGGCATATCGACTGGAGCGAGGAGGTGCTCGGTTGGTATTAGACGACCACAGGGCGGGGGCAGATAGGATACTCGGCCCGTTGGCGAAGGTCTTCATCAAATGGAACCCGAACACGCTGAGCCTCATCTCGTTCCTTCTCGCCATCCTAGCCGCGTTCTGCATCTTCTTTGCCGATCGAGCTTGGCAGGTACTTCTTCCGCTCGCGTCGGTTCTGATCTTGCTGAGCGGGCTATTCGACGCGGTCGATGGCAAGGTCGCTAGGCTTGCCGGCAAGTCGTCGCGAAGAGGCGATTTCGTCGACCATGTCCTCGATCGATATTCGGACCTGATACTCATCGGCGCGGTGGGCGTCAGCTCCTGGAGCGACCCGTACCTAGGGATACTCGCCCTGTCTGGAGTTCTGCTCACCAGCTACATGGGAACGCAGGCACAGGCGGTCGGCGCGGGAAGGAACTATGGAGGGCTTCTCGGAAGGGCCGACCGGATGGTCCTACTGATCGGCGTGCCGCTCGTTCAGTGGGCGCTCATGTCCTTCGGGATAGACTCGTTCACGGTGCTCACTTTCACGATCACGGTCTTCGACCTGATGATGATCTGGTTCGCGGTCGTCGGTCATCTCACAGCGATACAGCGCGCCGTCTCCACCTACAAGAGGATCAAGTGAACTAGGCCGCCTTCTCCTGCGCTGCGGGGGGCTTCGCGTCTGCCTTCTCTGCATTGACCCGCCTCTTCCTGCGGCACTTCGCCCGGTAGTAGATCAGGGGATGCTTCACCCACTCCGCTTGGCACAGGTTGTCAGGAAGGAAGCAGACCGAGAGAGTGCGCATGGTATGACAGTTCGGAGGCGTGTACGTCGTGCCGGATATCTCACCGGTGATGTGGTCGACCTGGTACTTCGTCTTCGACTGGTCGAAGTCGGGAGAGGTACCGAACGTCGCCAGTATCTCCTCCCTCGGCACGCCGATGTTGAACAAGAACGACGTTAGTGCGAATCGGCCCGGATGTGAGAGGTTCGCTCCCGATTGGACCATCGCGAGCATGCGCTTCATGCAGGGTGGGAAGCACTCCACGTCGACCTCGCCGAACCCTTCAGCCTGGTAGCGGTCCTTCATCTGCTCCGCCGAGGCGGCGAGCTCTTTGACGTCGCCCTTCAGGTTGTCGAGGAGATCCTGCGAGATCGGCAGTGGGAGCTCGTCCTCTATCCTCTCGAACAGCGCCTGCTCGAGCACCCTGGCGAACTTGACCTTCGGAAGCGAGACCCGCCCTGACTTGACCTCGGTGTTGACGAGCTTCCACTCCTTGCTCCTGATGCCAGATGTCAATCGAAGAAACTCGGCGAAGTGCAGGTTCGGCACGCCCTCCTTCAACTGCGCATCGACCGCGAGCTCCGAGGCGATGTCCATCATCAGTTCCGCGCTTTCCCTCTGGAGCCGCTCGTACATCGTTTTCGACTCGGCGAGCGCGTACCGGCGGATGAGGAAGCCGTCGGCGACGCAGGAGACAAGGATGCGGGCCATTGCATATGAGAGCATCTCCTGCAACAGTTCATCCTCGGTGTTCAGGCCGACCTCTTCGACCTTCGCCGAAGCTATCGCGTCGGTAACGCGCTTCTTCCCCCTCGCCCTGGCGACCGCGAAAGCGGGATGCGAGATCAGGTCGTCTAGCGAGACCCCCTTTTCCTTGACGTATGTGGAGACCTCCTTGACGAAAGGGTAGCGCGCTAGCTCCCGTGCCTGCATCGTTTCGCCAACGCCCACGACCGGTAATATAGATTGCTTGTTAGCGAATGGTTCAGTCGAAGGAGACGAAATCCTTGAGTCCCGTCGCCAGGAAGGGCTCGTCGAGTGCGACCGCGAGTCCATCCAGGTCCTTGAATGGCCTTCTCCTGAGGATCCGGGCGGCCCTCTTCTTCCCTATGCCAGGCAGGGAGGAGAGCGCGGCGAGCGGGCATGAGTTGACCTTGAGCGGATGCTCGACGGCGGTCACGGAGCGCTTGCCCCAGTCGACAATGGCCGCATCGACGAAGCTGCCAAGGGCAAGGGGATACTCGAAACCGATGAGCAATGGATAGCTCCCGATCTGCCTGCCGAACGTCCGGTTGCCCTCCCTGAGCTCGGTGAAGACTCGGTTCAGGACGGTACCCTCGGGGAGCATCTCCTGGAGCATCGGCCGATCGATCTCGTCCCGGACCGATTCCTTGAAACGGACGAAGTCTGAGTGGCTCACTCCCTCATTGAACTCGCGGCGGAGGGGCATGACCTGGCGGATGTTAATCCGGCGCAGCAACATGCCGTTCTCCCTCACCTTGCGGAGGAACTCCAGATCGAGTCTCAACGTGTTCTTCGTCTCTCCGTCTAGTCCGATGATGAAGTTGACGCCAGGGAGCAGTCTCGGCATTCCGTTCGGCCCCCTCTCCCTGCCGACCTCGTTCAGCATGACTATCGAGTCCATCACCTGCTGCGCCGACGCGTTGAGGTTGTTCGCTTCGATTACCGCAGGATCTGCGCTCTCCATTCCGAGGGCGAGAACATTTCCGCTGGTACAGTGACGCACGATGCTCTCGGCGATTCTGCGAGACTCTTTGGGATGCATCGCGATGACGGCAGGGTTCGCGTTGTCCAGGTGCAGGACGTCGACCTTCAGGGCGTCGATTCCGGACAGCAGATCCTCGATCGCCTCGGGGTTCGGCCTCGGCGTCTCGCTCCCCTCGTC